>CAWUOD010000142.1:0-7287 GCA_963923115.1 uncultured Singulisphaera sp. | reverse complement strand
TTTCAAACCGTACCTCTCCGGACCCAATCCCGGTTGTCCTTCCCGCAAATAATTCAAACAGCGATCTTTGGGATTTCAATCGCCCGTTTTGTTCCTTTCCCAATGATTGGATGAAAACGGGATGATTTGATTATCTTTCGAGCCCAAATTTCTGGTCGGGCCTGACCGGTTTTTGGGGATTCTTTCCCCGTTCCAACCTCGGGGATACGGTTTTTAACCCCGCCGGTTGTTAACGCCGGAGCAGGGGGCGATGACCGGGTTTAGGCGTTTTCAAGCACCACTTTGCGCCTAGAATAACCCAAAAACAACCCAAACGGGTTGCTAACAAACGGATCCGCACGATGTCCAAGCGCTTTTTCCTTACCACGGCCATTGATTACCCCAACAGCCGCCCCCATATTGGCACCGCTTTTGAAAAGATCGGCGCGGATGCACAGGCGCGGTATCGGCGAATGCAAGGCCATGAAGTCTTTTTCCTCATGGGAAATGACGAAAACACGGTCAAGGTCGCCCGAAGGGCCGAAGAACTGGGCCAGGAGACCAAGGCCTATTGCGACAATATGGCCGAACAGTTCAAGGAAGTTTGGCGTGCCCTCGATTTGAGCTTTTCCGATTTCATCCAAACCAGCGAAGAACGGCACCACAGGGGGTGTAAAGCTTTCATCCAAAAGGTTAAAGACAACGGTCACATCTACAAAGGAAGTTACGAGGGGTGGTACTGCAACGGGTGCGAATCGTTCAAATCCGAGCGCGAGCTGGATGAAAAACAGAATTGCCCGGTCCACAACGCCCCGGCCCTGAAGCGCCAGGAGCCTTGCTGGTTTTTCGCCTTGAGCGCGTTTCGTGAGAAACTGCTGGAGTTTTACAAGGAAAATCCCGACTTTATCCAACCCGAAAGCCGCCGCAATGAAGTGATCAGCCTGGTGGAATCGGAACTCAAGGATGTCAATATCACCCGAAGCGGTGAATCGTGGGGGATCCGTGTTCCCTTTGACCCGGAATTCACCATCTATGTCTGGTTTGATGCCTTGCTTAACTACATCACCGCAATCGGTTACGGGACCGATCAGGACCGGTTTGATCAATGGTGGCCCGCGGATCTCCATGTGATTGGCAAGGATATCACCCGGTTTCACTGCGCCTTGTGGCCCGCCATGTGCATGGCAGCCGGAATTGCCCCACCAAAGCGGGTCTTCGGCCACGGCTTCGTTCATCACAAAGGCGAAAAAATGTCCAAAACCATAGGCAATGTGGTCGAACCTATGGACCTCCTCAAAGAGGTTGGCGCCGATGCGTTCCGCTATTTCTTCCTCCGGGAATGTCCTTTCCCAGGTGATGGTGATTTTTCGTACAGGCGATTTATCGAGGTCTATAACTCGGACCTGGCCAACAACCTTGGGAACCTTTATAGCCGGGTTGTTGGACTGATTGGACGCAATTTTGCGGGGGCTCTCCCCGTTTCGGACAAACCAATCACCTGGCCTGGGGTGATGAGCCCTGCAGAGATCGTTTCGATCTGGTCGGGGCATATGGAGGGGCTTCGCTACAACCAGGCGCTCCAGCTTGTTTGGGCGGAAGTTCTGGTTCCGGCGAACCAGTATGCGGAGCGGATGGCGCCTTGGAGTTTGGTGAAAACCGACGCAAGTGCAGCTGCTTTGGTTCTCCGTGACCTGATCGAACCGATTCGCATCGCGTCCGTATTGCTTAAACCATTCATGCCCAAAGTGGCAGAAACCCTTTATCAAAGCTTCAGTTTCGATCAGGGTTGGGATAGTATATCCTCTGTACATGCTTCCCAGATTGCCCAGCTATCGGGAGAGTTGAAGGTTTTGGCCCCCACGGAAAATGGGAAGGTAAAACCTCTATTCCCCCGGCTTCAGGCAAAAGCGGAAGATGAGGCATAAATTTTTTCGAACCATTTGAATGCCGTCAGCGTACGGAAGAAGTGGAGGGATTCGTGTCGGATTCGTGGATACGAACCACCCGCTTTACCGACGAGGACCTAGCCTTGCGAATGGCCAAAGGTGACTCCGGGGCGTTTGATACTTTGGTTCATCGCTATGAAGATGAGCTTTATGGGTATCTTCGCCGTTATACCGGCAATTCCGCTTTGGCCGAGGATGTGTTCCAAAACACATTTCTGCAGGTATGGACCAAAGGAAAGCTGTTTGAGGAGGGGCGGGCATTCCGTCCCTGGCTTTACACAATCGCAACCAACCAGGCGATTGACGCCCTCCGCAAGCAAAACCGTCACACCACCCTGAGCCTTGAGGAATCAAGAAATAACGGGGGTGGGGATGGAGAGACAGGTCGGCTTCTGGAGATGCTTGAAAGCTCCGAAGTGGACCCCTCCCAGGCCTCGGATTGGAGCGAAGCGCAGGAAACGGTACGCCATGCGGTTGATCGGCTTCCCGCGACCCTCCGCGAGGTTTTGATTTTGGCATATTATCAGGGGCTCAAATATCGCGAGATTGCCGAGATCCTTGATGTGCCGGTGGGCACGGTTAAAAGCCGCCTTCATTCGGCGCTTTTAAAGCTGCAGGAACATTTGCCTGGATTTGCCCCGGAAACGGTGGCCGCCGGGCGATCCTAACCCGGTTAACCCAATTCGGAATGATTTCCATGAATGGCACAGAAGGTTCCCGGAAACCGGACATTGTTGGATTTGCCCTTGGGATTCTGGAGGAATCGGAATCCCTTGAGGTAAAGGCCCTGATCGAGCAGGATGTGGCTTGCCAGGTGCTACTGAAACGAACCAAACACTTTCTCTCGCCTCTCGAATCGGATCGCAAACCTCTGGCCGCTCCGGGTGGCCTTGCCCAAAAAGCCCTCGCCAAAATCCGTTCCTCCCAGGCCGAAGCCGCCGTTGAAGCCGACCTTGCCGGGCTCGCGATAAGATCCCTTGATAACACGGAAAAATTGCGGGCCGAAGAAGAGATTGAAAATAATCCCATCGCGAAAAAAATGTGGGCGCGTTTTACCCGTGTCGTGGGTATTCTCCAATCCGAGCGAAAACCTGTGCGAGCCCCAAGCGGGCTTGCCCGAAAAACAATTCTTCATGTCCGATCCAGTATCACAAGGACCTTGCCGGCAGCTCCGCCGCTTACCCGGGAATATGACCCCGGAGCCAGGCGTTCCTGGGGACTTCGCACGGATCTGATGGCGGCCGCCGGGCTTTTGATCATGTTTGGCGGGGTGATTTGGCCCGCTTTGCACAGGCAACGCCAAACCCAAAAGGACCTCGAATGCCAATATAATCTGGCTCAGATCTGGCGCGGTTTGACCACTTACGCCAGTTACAACAAGAATCAGTATCCCAAGCCTGAACTTGCGGGGCCACGATCCTTTGCCGGGGTGTACGCGCCGGTGCTTAAGGATAGCGGGCATATCCTCCCCGAAACAATTCATCTGGATTGCCCATCCGAAATCGCCACTTATCCCAAGCGCGAAATTCTTTCCCTCAAGAAGCTTGACGAGCTTTATGCCCGGGATCGGGGACAGTGGAAAGCGGCCACGGAGGATGTAGGTGGCACTTATAGCTATTCGATGGGGCATCTCTCCAAAGGGCAGCTAATCGGATTTGATCAAAGGACGGGCCTGGATAATCGCCCCTTGATGGCGGATTCCGGGCATGATCGGGCGTGTCACAACAGTCCGAACCATTCAGGCCGGGGACAAAATGTACTATTTGGGGGTGGACATGTCCGCTTCCGGATGGACCGCAAAGCCGGTCCTGGAGGCGATGACATTTTCCTCAGCCAGGATTATTGCAAAAAAGCCGGGTTGAACAAAAACGACTGTGTTTTGGGAAACTCCGGCGACAGGCCCGCCGGTGATATGGTCAGTGACTGATCACCCCTTGCCGGACTCCTGAAATGGTTTCGAATCCGAAGGCTCTCCAAAGCCCAACTGACGGACAAATGAGGCGCCTGCAATCTGATTGGGTCCTTTTTTAGTTCAGCCGGAAGGGTTTGTGGGCTTTGTATAGTTCCAGCCTCGCTTTTTGTTCCGGAAGCGCGCAGTCGTCGAGGATTTGCAGAGCTTTGGTCTGCCAACCGATTGCCCCTTCGAACTGATTGAGCGAAGCCCAGGCTGCCGCCAGTGTTTCAAGCCAATCCGGGTCGGAGCCACCCGTGGCATCACACCCTTGCCGCGCAATTTCCAGCGCTTCCTTCGGATCCCTTAACTCGCTGTCTCCAATCGTCGCCAAAAGCCATGCCTGATGTCTGAGAATTTCGTCGCCAGGCAATGCCTCCCTGGACAAATGGGTGGCGTCCTCGAGAGCAGTGGCCGGGTCGCCAACACCAAGGCGCTGCTGAATCCTCAAAAGCCGATGATTCAGGCAATCGGGTTGTCGTTCGACCAATTGATCAACATCCTCGGTTGCCTCCTCGGCGCGATTCTTGGCCAGGAGTAGCCGGGCCTTTGCGGACCGGGAGGGAATATGCGCCGGGTTGGCGCGGACCGCTTCTTTCAGATCTTCTATTGCGCCTGTTGAGTCTTTCAGTCTCACCTTGACCTCGTGCCTGAGGCATAAAGCCTCTGGGTGATGGGGGTGGGATTGCAGAAAAGTGTCAAGTTCATGTAACGCGGTGTCAAAATGTTTTTGGACTTTCAAAAGCTCCGCTCGCACAAGGGGAAGTTCGTTCGAATCCTCATCGGATTTTTGGTCGCAGGCCTCGGCGGTTTTGATTGCGGATTTCGCCTGATCCAGTTCGTGGAGCCTGATGTGTGCCTGGGCGCGACGCAAATGAAATTTGGGATTGGATGGTATTGCTTTGGAAAGGCGGTTCCAAACCTCGAGCGCCTTTTTGGGTTCATCCATGTCCAACAGGCATTTGCCCTTGAGTTGCCAAACATGCCCGAGTCGTGGGTTGTGTTCAATGGCTGTCTGGCATGCCTTTACAGCTTTTGCAAAGCAGCCGAGTTTGAACAGGATCTGGGCTTTTTTGTAAAGGGATGTTTCATCATTTGGGTGTTGAAAGAGATGTTTTTCCAGTTGGTCCAACTCTTCCTGGAGAGCTCCCGCGGAACCAGGCGCCGGGCGACCTTTGCCCTGCGAAACATCGTAACCCTCCTGGGGATTTTGGTTCCCGGCTTTGGAGATTCGCTCCAGGGTGGATGCCACTTCACCCATCGATTTGAGTCGGTGGCCCGTTTGAAGCGTTAGCATCCTCATGACCAGTTGGGAGAGTCCTTGGGGAACTCCCATGCGGAGTTCGGGAGGGGTGCGTGGAGGTTTTTGGGTCTGGTTTGCCAGGATCTCCTCGGGGGTATCTCCGCCGAAGGGAGCCTCTCCTGTAAGGGACCAATAAAGAAGGGTTCCAAGAGAATAAATATCCGAGAAATTATTCACGCCCCGACCCTGGAGGGTTTCGGGCGCCATGAAACGGAACTTTTCGGATTGGGAAACCGTTGCTTTCAGACGGTCCAATCCACCTTGCAGCACATGTGGCAGGACGCCAATCTCCAGGAGCAAATAAGGTTCCGAGGGGTTTTCCTGAAAAATGACGATTTCAGGTGTTAATCCACCGTGGGACAATTGGTTTTGATGGGCGACCTCAAGAATTTTGGCCAGTTGAATTCCAAGATTGATCGTGTCGTTGATGGGTGGGCGGCCAAACCGGGTCATGCGGCGGTCGAGTGACTCGCCGTTGCGGGAATGTTCGATTACCCAGGGAACGCCTTTGCAGATGCCAGAGGCGAATTCATCTGGCCAACCCGGGTGGTGAATCCGCCTCTTGGAGAACCATGCGTTGAATTCGCCAATTTCATCCGGTGCCAGGGTCCAACCCCGGTAATGCTTGAGGACACCTTGTCCCAGTTCGTCATGGGTGGCTTTCCAGGACTGGGTCAATCCATCAAAAAAAGGATCTCCGGAAACAGACCATCCGGCAGGAAGGATGATTGGGAAGGCGTCCTGGGACACCCTTGGAAGTATCGTAGCCATGATTTCTGTCCCGTTACGAAGAGGAGGGCGAGACAATCAGTACAAGGCGGGAATCCAAAAACTTGATGAATCGTATCACCAAAAGATTAAAAAAACAAGAAAATGCCGTAATGCATTCGGTTTGAATGAAAAAAAAGGCCTGTTTTTGGGAATTAGGCTTGGGAATGATGACATTTTGGTAAAAAAAGGATCGGTTTTACCAAAAGAGGAATACCTTGGCGCCTTCCCTTTGAACTCCTTCCATTCAAACCTAAAATTCCTCGGATGGTGTTTTCTTTCATTCTCAAGCCTCTCCTAAGCCAGGTAAACCCTGGTTAGGCGTCACCCAGGAGCCTTATCCATGGTTTCCGCATTGTTCGCCGCATCACTCATTGGACTAAGCATGAATCAGGTAACAAGTGAACCCTTTGGCAAAGTTGGCGATACTTCCGTAACGCGCTACACCCTGAAAAACAAAAATGGTGTCACTGTCCGGATTATGGACTATGGAGCAATCATCACGGATTGGATCGTCCCGGCAGCCAACGGCAAAACGATTGATATTGCTTTGGGTTTTGACAATATCGAGGGATACCTCAAAGGTCACCCGTATTTTGGTTCCAATGCGGGACGGGTCGGAAACCGGATTGCCAAAGCGACCTTCACCCTTGATGGAAAGACCTATAAGCTTGCGGCAAACAATGGCCCCAACGCACTTCATGGCGGGCTAAAGGGTTTTGACAAGGTATTTTGGAAAGGAAGCCCGGTTGAAGGGAAAAACGCGGTAAACTTCAAATACCGTAGCCCAGATGGCGAGGAGGGTTATCCCGGAAACCTTGATGTCTCCCTGACTTATACCCTCGAAGAAAATAATGGGCTGAAACTGGAATTCAACGCCACAACGGACAAAGCAACTCCAGTAAATTTGGCCCATCATAGCTACTTTAACCTGAATGGGCATAACAGTGGCAATATTCTTGGGCATACTGTTAAGCTTGGGGCGTCCCGATATACACCCGTCGATGATACCCTGATTCCAATCGGAAAAATTGAATCGGTGAAAGGCACCCCGCTTGACTTCACTTCACCGAAAAAAATAGGCGAACGGATCAAGGAGCTAAAGGGTGATCCCGTAGGTTATGACCATAACTTCGTGATCGATCGCGAAGAAGGTGATAAATCCCTGAAAACCGCCGCGGTGGTGACCGCCGATAGCGGTCTTGAGCTGGAAGTCCTTTCGACTGAACCCGGTGTTCAGTTTTACACTGGTAACTTTTTGGATTCCACGAACACCGGCAAGGGGGGCTTTGTTTACAAACAGTACGGCGGATTCTGCCTTGAGCCGCAGCATTTCCCCG
>CAWUOD010000141.1:0-7298 GCA_963923115.1 uncultured Singulisphaera sp. | reverse complement strand
TTCCAACCACGAGGGCGGAGGATAACGATTTGTCCAATTGGGTCAAGGCCAAAGAGGCTCCCCGGCGGGGTGGGGAGTTCGGGAAAAGGTGCCCGCAAAAGTCCGATGACAAAAGCCGATCAATCAAAACGACTTAGGAGGATGGACCGGTTTGCGACACATTGCCCGTCAACCGCCAAACCGCGTAAACCGGTATCCCGGTGAGCACAATAATCAGGCCAGGCCATGTGAATTCCGGCCGGACTATCAAAAGGTCAACCATCAAAAGTAGGCATAGCACCATATAAAGCGCGGGAAGAATAGGATATCCGGGAACCCGATAGGGGCGTTCCATGCCGGGGCAACTGACCCTCAGGACAAAAAGGCCAAGCACGGTCAGGAAGTAAAAAAGGAGGGCGACAAAAATCACATAGTCGAGGAGTTCGGAATAGGTTCCCGAAAAAATCAGAAGTATGGACCAGAAGGCCTGGCAGAGAAGTCCCGCCTGGGGGACTCCTTGACCGTTGAGCTTTCCGACGGATTTGAAAAATAGACCATCCTGGGCCATGGCGTAATAAAGCCGCGCGCTCAGGAGAATCATGCCGTTAACACATCCAAAGGTCGAAACCATAATCGCAATAGCCATCAACGGGACACCCAGCGAGGGAGAGGCCGCCTGCATGACAGCCGTGCCCACGCGGTCATCTTTGGCCTGGGAGATTCCAAGGGTCTGGGTGGCGGCGGCATATTTGCCAACAAGGGTCGGATCATCTTTTGCGATGGCCTGGAGTTGTTGGGCGGTCCCTTCGTCTCCCTGAACGGGAAGGACCATCAAATAAGTCAGATTTGCCAATAGATAGAGCGTCGTCACCAGGATGGTGCCAAGGATCAGGCTCCGGGGAACGGTCCTGACCGGATCTTTCACCTCGGCTGAGGAGAAGGTCACATTGTTCCAGGAGTCGGCGGAAAAGAGGGAGCCCACCATGGCCCCGCCACCCACCATCAGCATCACCAGGAATTCCGGGGCCCCTGTAAGGGCCTGGATGGACAGAAAGCGGCTCCCTTTTCCGGGGGGATTCGCCTGGGAAAAGAAATCCCAGGAGCTTTGCCAGTTATTCCATGCGACTTCGGGTTTGCTGGCGACAAAAATTCCCACGATGATCATCCCCAACAGGGCGCCAATTTTGGCGATTGTGAAGAGATTTTGGACGGTTTTGCCTTCCTTGACTCCCCGGCAATTGACAAAAGTCAAAAAAATGACCACGCCAACCGCCACCAACTGGCCGGCGGTGATCATGAATTCGGATCGTTCAAAAATGATAAGCGGTTCCCGCAGCCAGGGGAGCGGGAGGCCGATTTTCCAATCGAGATCCTTTATGGTGTAAATAGCCGCTTCCGGCCCCGTTCCCAATCGGGGCACAAGCACACCCAAAAATTTGGCGAAAGCGACGGCGACCGCGGCGATCGATCCACATTGGATCACCAAAAACGCCGACCACCCGTAAAGAAAGCCCCAAAGTGAGCCATACGCCTCCTTCAGGAAGACATATTGACCGCCTGCCTGGGGCATCATCGAAGCAAGTTCGGCATAGCTGAGCGCGCCAAGAAGCGTCATCAGCCCGGTCACAATCCAGAGTCCCAAAAGCCAACCGGCGGATCCGACATCCCTCGCCATGTCCGAGGCCACGATGAAGATTCCGGAACCGATCATGGTTCCGGACACCAGCATCGTGGCGTCAAACAGGCCAATACGCCGCTGGAAGCCGTTGGCTTCGCTAGTGGGTTGCGACATGATTGCCTAGCTCTTGAGGGCTTCGGCAGCGTTTTCCTTTTGAAGACGGCTGTGGCGGATGCCGTAGGCAAAATAGACCAAAAGGCCCAGGCCCAACCAGATGAACAAACGGAGCCAGTTTTCCCAGCCAAGGGAGAACATGAGCAACATACAAAGGACGATCCCGCCAATCGGACAGAAAAGTCCAAATGGGGCCTTGAAGGATCGTGGGGCGTTGGGATTTTTCACGCGAAGAACAAGGACCGCCGCGCAAACCACGACAAAAGCAAACAGGGTTCCGATGTTGGTCAATTCCGCGAGGATGTCCAGAGGAAGAAGGCTGCCACCCAAGGCCACCACCAGGCCGGTGAGGATGGTTGCTTTCCATGGTGTTTGGAAAACGGGGTGAATCGCCGCGAAAAACTTGGCTGGAAGAAGTCCGTCACGAGCCATTGCCAGGAAGATCCGGGGTTGGCCGCACATCATGACCAAAAGGACCGAGGTGATTCCCGTAAGGGCGCCAACCGAAACCAAAAGGCGCGCCCAAGGCATTCCCACCTTTGCAAAGACATTCGCAACCGGGGCTTCTTTCTGAATTTCCGCATAGGGCACCATCCCGGTAATCACGGCCGCGACGGCAATGTAAAGGACCGTGCAAACGAGCAGAGAACCGATGATTCCAATGGGAAGGTCGCGCTTGGGGTTTTTCGCCTCCTCGGCGTTTGTGGAGACCGCATCAAAACCCAAATACGCAAAGAAGATAAGAGCGGCCCCCGCCAAAACACCCGCCGGCAGCTTGGTTTCGGGATTTTCCTGGCCCCAAACAAGGGTGCCAAAAAAGCTGAGACCGCCATAGCCATAAGGCGCGAAATTATCCGTCCAGTTGGCGGTGTTGATGTAGGGAATGCCGGCGAAAATCACAAAGAAAACCACCGCAAGCTTCACAACCACCATGATCCCGTTGAAGAAGGCGCTTTCCCGGATTCCACGGATCAGGATTAGCGTGATGATTCCCGAAATCAAAAGTGCCGGGAGGTCAATGATCGAGCCGGTGGATACTATTTGCCCCTGATGAAGGTCAAAAGGGGAATTGGTTAAATTTTTGGGCAGACCAAATTCAAACTGATTTAAAATGTCCTGAAAATATTTCGACCATCCGTGCGCGACCGTGCAACTGGCCACTGCATATTCCAGCACAAGATCCCAACCGATGATCCATGCCATCAATTCGCCCATGGTCAGGTAGGCATAGGTGTAAGCCGAACCTGCCACCGGGGCCATCGAGGCGAATTCCGCGTAGCAGAGAGCGGAGAAAATACAGGCCAGTCCCGCCACAACAAACGAAAGCATCAGGGCCGGGCCGGTGACATCCCGGGCCGCTTTGCCCACCAGGACAAAGATGCCCGTGCCGATGATCGCGCCAATGCCCAGGGCAGTAAGGGCAACGGGACCAAGGACGCGTTTAAGTCCCTGTCCCGATTCCATTTCTCCAAGAACTTTGTCGAGTGGCTTGCGCGCAAAGATGTTGGCCATTGTGATTGAGACCCAGATCGGGAAATCGGATGGTACGAGAGGAGTCTTTCCCCGCTTCCGGGTGGAAGCAAGGGAGAAACCAATTTTGTTTTACTTGTGAAGGATGGGCAAAGCCAAGGAATTCTTAAGAATTAGGGGGGGTAAACCGGTTTTTCCTGAGGGATGGCCCAAATGGTTTGGGCCCGTTATTGCTTGTGAAAGGGGAACAAAAGGGGGAAATGTCCCCGATAATTCCCCGGCCCCGCAGGGAACTTGGCCGGGAAAGGTTGCGCTATGTCCACAAAAGGTGCGGCTATTTTCCGCCGCCCATGATCTTTTGGTGGTCTTCGGCTGTCGCCTTGATAATCAGGGACATGGTTGCCGGGTGGTAGGAAATCCTGGCCTGGCCGTTTGAGCCAAATGCCTGGGGATCGATGCCGATGATCATTTGCATGAGGGATTCGATGTTTTGCCTCATAATCAGTTGTTGGCCGAGCGGGGTCCCTGCCGGATTGGGGCCATAAACGACCACCGGATTGCCCCAGGCGTTACGCCAAATCTGGTAATTCCATGTGGGGGGCTGGAACACGGCGGCAAGGTCGCCGACATAATAGGTTTTGGTGAGAAGGGTCGTGCGCGCCTTCTCCTGGCTGACCACCTCGATCCCCTCATCGACGATCCAGTAACTCAGGTTGTATTTTGCGACCACCATGCGGATGGCGCTACGGACGCTCAGGCGTCCCGAGATTTTTGGGGTGTCCGCGGATAGGACACCCGCGTTTTGGGCCTCCAGATCCGCCTGGCTGAACAGCACCTCGATGCCATGTTTGTCACCAAGATATTTGAAAAAGTCATCAAGCGGCACCTTGTCCATGTCCTTGCCCAAAGGCTGGGACAACTTGCGCATGATCGTTTTTTCGGCGGGTGTGGGATGGCCATCCATCGAAGTGCGGCTGGCGATGATTTTTTGCCTTTCGGGGGAAGGCCCGGTCACATCATCCCCGGGGGCGGTGGCGGAGCGTTCCACGCCGTCCAGCTGGCCATTAAAGGCTTTTTCCCTTTTTTCTCCCAACCTGGCATCGTCCCCGATCTTTCTTCGACGGTCGTTCCATAGTCCCTCCTCATCCATCTGGGCGCGTTCCCGATTGGGAGGCGGCAGAAGTGCCCCGGGTTTGGCGCCGTTTCCCGGGGAGGGAGGGGGGAGAACGGGAGGTGCGCCTGACGCCTGGCCCAAAATATCCAGCTCGCGGGAAATGGATCGGTCAAGATCCCCCAAAACCGAATCGGGCAAATCCGTATCCCTTCGCAAATCCGCCCGGGCGGAAGCGAGAATTTCCCGAGCCCGCGCATCCGAGGCGCGCCGACTGGCATTGATCGCCTCCGTGACCCGTTTGCGGGCGCGATCAATGGCGGCTTGCCTGCGCGCGGACACCTCCGGAAGGAGGTCTTGCGCGCAAAGCATTTCCGAACGGGGAGCCGACCCGGGTGGAAGGGGAAGTTGAAATGTTCCACACAGGAACAATACCAGAAGAGCTCGTTTCATGTCCGACCCCTCAATGAGGTGAGTTGATGGGGAGAGGGTTTGATAATGAGTGGGCATCCCTCAAAACGGGTTCAATCACATCCTCATCATACCACCCGGGGGGATCATTGGGCGAGGGGAGGCGATTCAATCCAGAGGGTTACCGGTCCATCATTGACCAGATCCACCTCCATCATCGCCTGGAACACCCCGGTTTGCACGCCTATCCCGGTTGCCCGGAATTGGCCGACGAATTGGTCGTAAATCTCCCGTGCCCGGGCGACCGGCGCGGCCCCGGCGAAATCGGGCCTTCTCCCTTTTTTGCATTCGCCGTACAGGGTGAACTGGCTCACCAAAAGGGCCTGACCTTTGGGTTCGGGGCCATTCGACAAATCTTCGAGCGAATGGTTCAGCTTCCCCGATTCATCATCGAAGACCCGGAGGTTTTTGATTTTCTCAATCATCCATGCAATCTGGGAATCGCCATCGTTTGGGCCGATCCCGACAAAAACAACCAGGCCACGGCCAATTTTTCCGGTGATCCTGCCATCGACACGGACCTCGGCCCGGGAAACCCGCTGGAGAAGAACACGCATGGCAGGTGGGTCCGGTCAGGTTCCGGGTTTGAGGTAGGTTTCCCGAATGGGATAAAAGAAGTCGACAGCCAGGGCGGGGGCCTCCAGCCCAACAACCCGGTGGGGGATCCCCCCGGGAATGCGATAGGTGTCGCCCGGCCCCAATTCCCGCACCTCGTCACCGATCTCGAATCGGGCTTTTCCCCGGACCATGACGCCACACTGTTCGTGGGGGTGGCTGTGAAGTTCCACAATTCCCCCATCCTCAAATTCCACTTTGGAGATGTGGATGTGTTCGCCCGGGGCGGTGAAAGCCCTGACCCCGGGGAAAAGCGCCAATTGATGAAGGTCGTCCCCTTCGGGAAAAAAGCGGCTCATTAGCGGATTCCGCTACCCAGTTGGAAATGGGCTTCCGCGGTTTGCTTGACCAGGATCGACTTCGAGAGGGGCTCGAATACGATCGTTCCGGCGCCTCGGGGAGCCCAGCTATCCGCGTCCACCTGGGACTTGATCGATTCGATGATGCCGTTGATGGTGAGCATCATTTGCGCCTGGTTCACGGGAAGCGATCCTTGCCCCAAAGGACTTAAAAGATCGCCCACATAGTAGGCCTTGGTGATCATCATCTCCCTCGCGCGGTCGGGTGTGGTGATCTGGATTTCCTCGTTTCGGACGATGTAGGTCAGGCCGAGGTCCGCGAGGGTTTTGCGCAGTACGCTCCTGCAACTCCAGTTGTTCGCCTTGAGGTTGACCGTCGTTTCCGAGGTGACGCTGATTCCCTCGATCGCGGCCCGGTCGATGATGACGGCCACGCCCAGGTGTTTCTCGATGATCTCCTGGAAGTCCTGGAGCGGCTTGTTTTGCAGGTCCACCTTGATCGGGGCGGCCAGCTTGGCCATAAGCTGTCGCTCCTTGGGGCTCATCTGGCTATTTTGGCGGCGCTTGGTCTTCTCTGCCCAATCTTTGGGGAGGGTCACATCCACCACCTGCGGAACACCGGCCTTGTCGATGTCATTGAGGTTGGCATCGTTGGCCCGGTTGAAGCTTTCCTTGTCCTTGGCAACCGCGGCGCGGTTGCTATCGATCCGGGCCTGTCGGCTGGCGAATTGGGAGAAGGCGTTGCCCGGATCGTTTCGGGACATCAACTCCGCCCGGCTGGCCCGCTCGTCGAGTTTGCCCTCTTCCTTGAGCCGGTTGAGTTCGGCCAATTCCTGTCGGACTTTGTCCCCATTGTTGCTTGTTGGCCCCGAGGACGAATTTCCAATTCGGGTGAAGGTTGGGGTGTTTTCTCTTGGGGGGCGGCCATCGCTTGTTGGGCGAGTATCGTTGTTGTTTCGACCGTTGTTTGGGAAGGGGCCATCGTTGGGTGTGCGCGCTGTTTCCGGCTGGTTTTGGGGCTGGCGGGCCGGGGGAGTGGTCTGTGTTTCCTTGGCAAAGGATGCGCGAAGGGTTCGGATTTTCCGAAGCCAGGCTTCCTTTTTCAGTGGGGGAAGGATGTTTTCCGAGTCGAGGATCCGTTGGGCGCTATCGAGTGGTGCCCCCGCCTGAAGGGGGTCGGTCCGCTGAAGCTTTTGGGCATCATTGACAAATTCCCGAAGGTCGGATTCAAGCTGCTGGATCGCGATTTCGCGACGCTGCTTGACCTCGCTAAGAATGTCCTGCCGGGCATTGACGCCCCAGGATGCCCCGCCCAAAGCGGCCAATACCAAAAAACCACGCAAACCGTGTGGGCCCATCGTTCCATCTCCATGAACGGGGGTGGGAAACATCCTGCAAGGGAAATATGGATCATGGACAGGTGGCATGTGCCGACCCATCGCCCAACAACCCGGGTCGAGGGGAGGGAATCCCCCTCACAATCGTCAAACTCGCTTGTCGCGAAGCTCACCCACGAGGAAAAGGGAACCGGTGACGACGACAACCCCATCCATCCCGGCGT
>CAWUOD010000140.1:0-7310 GCA_963923115.1 uncultured Singulisphaera sp. | reverse complement strand
GTCGCACAGGATGCGGAGCTGTTTGAGAACGGGAGCAAACGGGCTGTTCTCCATTTTGGATAAAAGAGTTCGGGCTTGGTCAAACTCGCCCAGATGTCTCAGGATCTCGGCGCGCATCATCATTTCGGCCATGCTGGTTTCGCCCAAAAGGTGGAGCAGGGCCTCAAGGTTTTTCCGGCGGGCTCCTGTGGCGGTTTGTAGCGAAACGGTGGGGGCATCGTCGCGATGGGGATCGTTTTCGCGCCACCAGGTCAAAATGCGAAGAGTGCGCTCCTCATCGACACTTTGGGCAAAACCCGACTCGATGGCCCGATGGAATTCGTCGCCTGTCGGTTCCTCGACATGATCCGCATCCATCCAGGCGGAGCCCATCCAGGAATCGTCTTTTTCGGGTTCCCCTTTTTCACCCGTGTGGAGGTCGGGTTGGCCTGGTTTTTTGGCCTGGGAGAGCCAATAAGGTTTTTCACAACCAAGGCACATTGCGATGGGTGGTGATTCCGGGCTCATCGGAGTGATCTGTTTTCCGTCGGTCCAAATGCGGACCCCCACGGTATTTTCCGGGGAAAGCGTTGAGTGCCTGACTGTTCGGGCGCAATGCGGGCAGGCCAACAACTGATCATTTCCGGGAAACATGGTCGCTCCAAAATTGCGGTCGGGCAAAAACCGGCCTAATCCTTACATCTGTCACAAGCATCAAACCTGGAGGATTCGGCATCAAGCTTTCTCCGGTCCTATTTGTATTGATCCTCAAGGTTGTTGGGTGAAATCTGGGGCAGATTCTTGGAGTGGGCCATTCGGAAGTCCCAATGAGGCCGATGGAGTGCATGGGTGTCTTCGTTCCGTTGGAAGGGGATTCCCACCCTGGAGTTACTCCCGATGAAGGTCTCTATCAAAGTGCTTTTGGCGGTTTGTTTGATCTCCGCCACGGCGGATCTGGCCATGGCCCAGGGGAACTGGGGAATGAGGAGGCCTCCCCGGGAGAACCGTCGCTTCAATTTTAATCTTCGGGACGCCCAGGATGGCTACCCCATAGGTAGTCGCCCCCCATGGCACTATGGCTACAACATGCACGATTACGCCGCAGGGTACTTTGGCGGCGGCAACTACACCAATTACTACGCTTATGGTCGTGGAGGCGTTTCGATCGGGAACTTCCCCGACTCGCTTCCTGGTCCGGTCTGGACGCGGGATCCCAAGCGGACTCCGTGGCTGGATCAGCTTCCCATATTTACCAATCCTTTGGCGGATCCCACGGACAAGGAAAAGAAAGACGAAAAGGCCCTGCCTGACGAGGACCGGCCCGCTGGGGGGAATGGCAACCCGATTGTCCAACCTGACCGATTTCCGGAAGACCTTCCGGCTGTGGCGGCCGGCGAAACCGAAAAACCCGGTGTTGGGGTTTCGCCTTTTCCTCCCCTTCCCCCAAAACCTGTCGAGAAGAAAACCAGTCAGGACCTGGCCCATATGGTGGTTCTTGTGCCGGAATCCGCGGAGCTTTGGCTTGAGGGGACAAAAATGACGCAAAAGGGTTCCCGCAGGGAGTTTGTCACACCGAAGCTCGATCCCGGAATGCTCTATCAGTACCGGATCAAGGCTCGTTGGACCGAAAGTGGCAAACCGGTTGAACGCGAAAAGGTTTTGGTTGTGCAGGGGGGCGATCAGCGCACAATCGACCTTCGTGACGAGAAAACTCAACCAAAAGAGTCACCCCGTGGCTTGTCTGAGCCCAACATTCTTCCCAAGTTGGAAGTGGGGGGAAGCGATTCCTAAACCGGCAAATGGGCTGGGGGAACCCTGACCCGATTGCTGGAAATGATCGATGCCTGCAACTCTAAAAACCAGGGCGACGGAATATCTGAAGGGCCTTCAGGACCGGATCTGCGCCAGTCTGGAGGCCCTTGATGGGAAAGCGACCTTTCGCACCGACACCTGGGAGCGTCCCGGCGGGGGTGGCGGCAGGACCCGTGTGATCGGCGAGGGGGATGTGTTCGAAAAAGGAGGGGTCAATTTCTCCGAGGTGTATGGGGAAATGGCTCCGGATTTCGCGAAACAACTCCCCGGGGAGGGCAACCGTTTTTTCGCGGTGGGTGTCTCACTCGTTCTCCATCCCCTAAATCCCCACATTCCCACCGTGCACGCGAATTTTCGCATGATCCAGAAAGGGGAGGCGTCGTGGTTTGGAGGGGGGGCCGACCTCACCCCGTATTATCCCCAACTTGAGGATGTGGTCCATTTTCACAGGACATGGAAAGCCGCCTGCGACAGGCATCCCGATGTCGCCAACCACGCCCGCTTCAAGGAGGAGTGCGATCAGTATTTCTATCTTCCCCATCGTGGCGAATGCCGGGGTGTGGGCGGCATCTTCTTTGATTATCAACAAAATAACCCTGAAAAAGTGTTTGATTTTGTTCGTGACGCCGGCGACCAGTTTGTCACGAGCTATGGGCCCATTGTGAAGCGTCGCAAGGGTACGCCCTTCACGGATGCCCAGCGCGAGTTCCAGACCTATCGCCGCGGGCGCTATGTCGAGTTCAACCTTATCCACGATCGTGGGACCATCTTCGGCCTCAAGACGAATGGTCGGACAGAATCGATCCTGATGTCGCTTCCCCCGATCGTCCGGTTCATCTACGATTACCATCCGGCGCCGGGCTCTGAGGAAAACAGACTCACATCCTATTGGCTTGAGCCCCGTGATTGGGCGGCTGAAAAGTTACCTGGAGAATGATTTTGATGAGCAAGGCAAACAGAAAAGCGGTGTTGGTCACAGGAGCCGCCACGGGCATAGGCCGGGAGGTGGCAATACGGATGGCTCGGGCCGGTCTGGCGGTGGGTGTCAACTATTCCAAAAGCCAAACCGAGGCGGAGGAGACGCTTGCCCTTGTCCAGGCTGAAGGAGGCGAAGGGATCCTGCTCAAGGGGAAGATCGGCTCCGATGGGGTGGCCCGGGAAATCGTCCAACGCTGCGTCGATGAGTGGGGCGGGCTGGATATTGTTGTAAATAATGCGGCCACGACGCATTTTATCGGGCTAACGGACCTGGAATCGGCCAACGATGAAGTTTGGCAGGACATTTTTAGCGTCAATGTGTTTGGCGGGTTTCAGGTTTGCCGCGCCGCCGCGGCGCATCTCAAAGCAAGGCATGGGAATATCGTCAACATCAGTTCGGTCGCGGCGGCAAGCGGAGTGGGGAGCAGCATCCCCTATTCCTCGAGCAAGGCAGCGGTCAACGCCATCACCAAGTCACTTTCAAAGGCCCTTGCCCCGGAGGTGCGGGTCAACGCCGTGGCGCCCGGTCCCGTGAAGACACGGTGGCTCAAGGATCACCAACAAATGATCGACGCCGCAGTCGCACAGACGCCTTTGAAGCGTGCCGCGGACCCCGGCGATATTGCGGATGCCGTAATGTTTTTGGCGCTGGGAACCACTCTGGTGACGGGCCAAATCGTCGTTGTGGACGGGGGCCGTACCCTAAGCGGGGTTTGATTCGGCCGAAACACGGGGGGGCGCAGAATGTGCGTGCCCCCTCCCTCGGCCCAGGCAAAATCTCAGCTAAAACTTACTTGCGGTGACGAATCTTTGCACGCATACGCCTTTTCTTGCGTCCAACTTTCCTGCGACCACTACCCCGTCTGCTACCCATGAGAGGCCTCCAAACGCCTCTAAAGCCAATAAAGACCCGGCTCCTGATTCGGAGAGGGTAAACCGTTATGTTAAATGGAAAAGGAAACGGTGACAACTCCGATTAGCCGGGATCCTTCCAAGTGATCACTTTGAAGTCCCTCTCAATCGGCCCCGTTTGTCCATCTTAGCCATAGGGCCAAAACATGGATCCTGCCCAATTTCGGCTTCTTGACCTGCTGATTGTGGTGGTCTACATCGCGCTGAGCACCCTTGCAGGCCTCGCTATGCGTGGGCAAAAAACCTCAAAAGATTATTTTCTTGGCGAGAGGTCGATTCCCGGTTGGCTCCTCCTCTTTTCCATTGTCGCGACCGAAACTTCGAGTGTTACTTTTCTGAGTGTTCCGGGAATGTCGTGGAAGGAGGGGGGGACATTTCTTTTCCTGCAGCTGGCATTTGGCTTTCTTTTGGGACGACTTTTTGTTGCCCGTTGGCTACTCCCATGGTTTTTCGGGGGAGATTACCTGACCGCTTATCAGGTTCTCAAAACCCGGTTTGACACCTCCGTCCAACAGACCGCCTCGGCCCTTTTCCTTTTGATGCGAACCCTGGCGGATGGTTTGCGCCTTTTCCTCACGGCTCTTTTGGTGGGGGAGCTAACCGGGCTTTCCCCTGGGTGGTCGATCTTTGTGACCGGTCTTTCCACCCTGGTCTATACAACCCTGGGCGGGATGAAGGCGGTTCTTTGGACCGACCTGTTCCAGTTTGTCATCTATACCCTTGGCGCGCTGATCCTTTTGGCCACCATCCTCTACAGTCTTCCCGGAGGTTGGGTCCAAATGGCGGCCATTGGGAGTGAGGCGGGAAAATTTGAGCTTGTCCGGCTGATTCCCAAGGCCCCCTTCTGGACCGATGCATTCTGGCTCCCCGCGGGCATTTTTGGTGGAATGTTCCTGTCCATGGCAAGCCATGGCTCCGACCAGATGATGGTCCAGCGCTATCTCAGCGCCAGTTCCCAAAAGGCGGCCGCTTTTGCCCTCGTGGGGAGCGGGGTGGTGGTCTTTTTGCAATTTGCACTTTTCCTGACTATTGGAGCGGGACTCTTTGCCCTTCAACAATCCGGAACATGGTCCCCGGAGGGGAATATCCTGCCCGACCGAATCATTGGTCGCTATGTGGTCGAGCGCCTTCCCCCCGGAATGGCGGGACTTGTCGTCGCCGCCGTGTTGGCGGCCGCAATGAGCACCCTCTCCTCGTCGCTTAACAGCTCCGCCAGCGCCTTCGTCGGCGACTTTGTCAAACTTTGGTTTCCCAGGATCACCGGGGAACAGGAACTGGTCACCGGAAGGTGGGCATCGGGGATATTTGGACTTTTGCAGATGTTGGTGGCCTGGACCGCATGGCATGCCGGGAGCGAAAAGGGTGTGATCGAGCAGGTCTTTACCATCGCCGGATTTTTGGCCGGACTGGTTCTTGGTCTATTCCTATTGGGGATCCGAAAACATGTCGTTCGCAGCCCCTCGGCTTTGGGCGGCATGGTTTTGGGCGGAGCGGTGGTCCTGTATTTCTGGATGCCGACCCTTTGGGGAGCAAAGGGCCTGGCTTGGCCCTGGTACGCTCCCCTGGGGACCCTTTCCACCCTGGGATTGGGATTGCTCCTGGATTTGCCGAACTCCGGGACAAAGATGCGGCCGAGGAATTCATGACCCAATTCGCATCCGAATCAAGCCAAGATCCCCTCGGGAAACTTCCCACCGAAAGACGCAATCCGCTCTCGGCCAGCATCGACCGGTTGGATGCCGCGGGAATCGCCCGACTAATGAACGACGAAGACGCGACCATCGCGCGGATTGTCGCGGAGCAAGCCGAAAATATCGGCAAACTTGTCGAAGCGATTGTCCCAAGGATGAAACAGGGAGGCCGATTGATCTACGCGGGGGCGGGGACATCCGGCCGATTGGGTGTGGTCGATGCCTCCGAATGCGCTCCCACTTTTCATTCACCCCATGGCCAGGTGACAGGGCTCATCGCGGGCGGACCCGGAGCGCTGCTCAAAGCGGTGGAAGGGGCGGAGGATCGCCCGGAATGGGGCGCGAGGGATTTAAGCGATCTGGGAATCGATTCACGCGATTCGGTTATTGGCATCGCAGCCTCGGGACGGACGCCCTACTGTATCGGGGCCCTGGCCGAGGCGGCGAAAGTCGGGGCTCTCACGGCTGTGGTTGTTTGTGTCAAAAACAGCGAAATGTCCCGTCATTGCCAACACAGCATCGAAGTGGAAACAGGCCCCGAAATCCTCACAGGTTCGACCCGTTTGCGCGCGGGAACGGCGACCAAACTCGTTTTGAACACCATTTCCACCGCGGTCATGATCGGCCTCGGCAAGACGCATGGGGACTTGCTTGTTGACCTTCGCGCCTCGAACGAAAAACTGCGCCAGCGGGCCCTCAGAATCGTCTCCCAGGCCACTAAAACCTCCATGGAAGAGGCGAAATCGTACCTGTCGCAATCGGGAGGCGAAGTAAAACCCGCGATTGTTTCCTGTCTGTTGCAAATCGATCCGGATCAGGCAAGAGAGAGGCTTCGCCTTTCCGGTGGCCGGATTATCGACGCGCTTGGACCCCAGGCCAACCATCAGGTTGTTCCGGATCAGCGGAAGGTCTGGGTGGGCATTGATGGCGGTGGAACGAGCCTGAAAATGAGGTGTGGGGTTTGTTATCCGGATGGAACCTCTTTTGAGACCCCCACAATTTCCGGACCACCAGTCCTTCCCTCAAGCCATGGACTTGATGGCGTATTTTTTGAGTGGAAAAGGCGCATATTGGGATTTCTTTCGGATCAGTCGATTCCCTCCAATGCTGTTGGCGCCATCGTGGCGGGGACATCCGGGGCCGGAACAACCGGAATTTGTCGATCTCTCGAGGAATTGTTGGTCGGGGAATTTCCCGCCGCCAAAACCGAAGTCATGGCGGATGCGAAGTTGATCGCGCTAGCCGGTGGAGATTCCCGGGGGATTTGTCTGATCGCGGGCACCGGATCGATCTGCTGGTGGGAACCACAACCCGGATTGGTTCACCGGGCGGGTGGCTGGGGCCCTTTCGTTGGTGATGAGGGGAGCGGGATTTGGGTCGTGGATCAGGCGCTCAGGGCGATTACCTGGGCGGAGGATGGACAGGCGGGGTCCACCAGACTCAAAGAAGAATTTTTGCGCCACCTTGGTTTCAGCCAGGTTCGGGAGTTACTCCCATGGCGGGAACATTCTCCACGAAAGCAGGTCGCCTCCCTCGCCAAAATCGTCCTGGAATTGGCAACGGCAGGCGATCCCGCTTCACGGGAAATATGCGAAAGGGGAGCCGGGCATCTTGTGAACCTGGTCCGGTCGGTGTTGGCCCGTGAAACGGGAAAGACATCGTTGTCCCGGCCCATGGTTTTTGCGGCAGGGGGAATGTTCGCCAACAGGGACTATTTCACCCGGGTCATGGAGGGAATCCAATCCGCCTGTCCGGAAATTCGAATCGCCCGGGTGGAGGATCCTGTCCTGGGAGCCGTTCGCAGGGCCAGGGAGTGGCTCAAATAAAACCGGCCAGGGGCAAAGTTGAAACAACATGCCCCGTGGAAAAAACATCATTTTCTATTTTCGAAATCCTCTACTTGGCCCGTTCCAGAATGCCTGTCTCTTATACACATCT
>CAWUOD010000139.1:0-7314 GCA_963923115.1 uncultured Singulisphaera sp. | reverse complement strand
GCTCGGAGATGTGTATAAGAGACAGGCTCAAGGGGGTCAAGGAGGGGGACGATAAAAAGCTTGGAAAGTCGCTGAGCCCTGTTGTGATCCAGAAACGGAATCTGGTGAGAGGGCAAAGCGAAGTTCCCAGGCCGAAAACATCCAGTGAGCCATTAGGGCAACCTGGAAACTGAATCAAGGCCCGTAGAAGAGTTCCATGGAGGTTCTCACCCGTGAAAGCTGCGATCCTGCTTCTCACTTCGGCTTGGATGGCAAGCGCGAATCATCAAGCCCCCAACAACAAAGCTGCCGCCGACAAAGCGGGTAAAGCTGCCGCCTGCAAGGGCGGTTCCAACTGTGGGGATTTCCTTTCCAACCTTAAAGGCAAACTGAGCGGCCTCGGCAACGGTCTCGGTGGCAAAGTTTGCGGCGACAAGGCTGCCGCGGCCGGCAAGGGCGGAACCAAGGGCGGCTGTGGGGATATGAATCTCCTCGGTGGCCTCAAAGATAAGCTTTCCGCTCTTGGCCACGATGCCAAGTGTGGTTTGGGCAACCTGAAGGACCGCCTGAGCGGCCTTAGCCTCTGCAGCTCCAAGGCTGCTTGTGGCAAGGGTGGCGATGGCAAGGGCGGCGCCAAGGCTCAAGACCCAGGCAAGGGTGGCAAGAAAGCCCAGGACCCAGGTAAGGGTTCCAAGGCTCAAGACCCAGGCAAGGGCGGCGCCAAGGCTCAAGACCCAGGCAAGGGTGGCAACAAGGCCCAAGACCCAGGCAAGGGTGGCAAGAAAGCCCAGGACCCAGGCAAGGGTTCCAAGGCTCAAGACCCAGGCAAGGGTGGCAAGGCTCAGGACGGCAACAAGGGCAGCAACAAGGGAACCAAGGCTGACGCAGCCACCGTCCCCGGAACTCCCGCTGTTCTCGCCAACCCCTTCTAGTTGAAGCCTGACAACAGATAAACAAGGCCGGGACTTCCCGGCCTTGTTTTATTTTTGGGCCTTTTTTGTGGTTATTTCCCCTTGTTCCTCCAAGTGAAAATGATGAAGCATCCTGTGATAAAACGGCGCAATCAAAATCCCCATCAGGGTAAGGTAAGCAATTCCACTATATAGGGCGTAAAATGTCGAAAACAGTTTCCCCGAAAAGGTGTTGATTTCGATCACCGGACCCATTCCCGCCAAAATCATCGAGGCATTGTGAAGGGCGTCTATCCATTCGCAGGGCACAAACACCCTATAGCCCAAAGTCCCCAATAACAGCGAACAAAATGTGATTCCAAAAACCAATGCGAAGCTGAAGGCCACCCGGAGAAGAAATTTTCCCAGCCCCATCAGCGGGGCGTTTTTGCGCTCAAACCAGGTAATCATGATTTTCTCCCATCCTGAAAATCGGGGTTTTCCGCCGGACAACCGTCATGCAAAAGGATTGGCCACCATTACCTTTGCCGCCATAACACTTCCATGGGAACGCCAAATTCCGCCAGTTTTGGCCCGACACTTTCCAAAAATCGCTTGGCGTCCTGCGGATAGCCCGCCGTGGCGGGAAGCCCCTCGATTTTCGATTGCCACCACAAATTAAACGCGTCCATATGCCTTTCCCGAAGATATTTGGCAACCATGGAGGCCAGCGCCACCGGCATATGATTCTGATCCGCTTTCGACTCAAAACTTACGGTCAATTGCCTCTCCGGGAATGTGATCCTGTAGGTGGATTTTCCCAGGGATTCCTCGCCGGGAGTCACCCAACCACCCAAAAGCGAACCCAACCAGGGCCCGTAACGATCGCGCCCGCCCAGCTTGTCGACCACCGCCTCGATTCCCTCTCCCGCCTGAATCAATCCAGGCTCGTCCCATGCTCCGATTCCCCATTGGAGAAATTTCCCCACCCCATCCGTGAGGACGGTTGCCTTGCTACCGGAAATTTCAACTGCCCGATTGAAGGCCTTTGGAAAGACCATTCTGACGCGGACCTGAATGGGGCCCAACCCCGCCGAAGCCAGATTGTCTGTCCATGATGACAGGAGTTTTTGCCTCTCCGGAGTCATTTCGATTTCCGGAAACAACAACCCCGGATCATGCCAGGGCTCGTCCAGCTCGCTGGCCGGCTCCATCCAGAAAGGGGAAAGGGATTCCCACAAATTTTTCCCCACCGGGGTTATACCCAACATCAAAAGGGCGTTTTCAAGCCTTTGGAGCCCCTCACCCCTCTTCCCCGCGGAAAAAACCTCCTTGGAATCATCAACAAGAAGTTTTTTGGCGGCTTTGCGCTTGTCCCTTGTGATGGATGCCTCGAGCCAATCCCACCAGGGAATCATTTCCCCGGGGGCGGATCCATATTTGTGACGGGGAACACGAATGGCCACGGCGGCTTGCACCAATGGTCCGAGATTGGGGCCATAGCCCGCCTCATCGATTCCCATGTGCCAGATCCAATCGTTTTTTTCTTCCATTCGCCTGATTCCCCTTTGTCTCGTAAATCAGCCCAACGATTTCCAATCCTGTTTCGGGACAATTTCACCATGCTAGCCGACAATATTTTCGCGAAGATCATCGAGGGCAAAATCCCGGCGCGAATCCTCCACGACGATGCCCACTGCCTTGCTTTTCACGATGTTCATCCGCAGGCGCCGGTCCATGTGTTGATTATCCCCAAAAAAGTCATCCCGACCCACGACACCCTCACGGCGGAGGATGGACCACTTTTGGGCCACATGAATCTCGTGGCCGTGAAACTCGCCGGGGAGCTTGGATTAAACGACGGTTACCGACTGGTCATCAATTGCAAGGACCGGGGAGGGCAAACCGTTCCACACCTTCACATGCACCTTATGGGTGGCCGGGACCTTCACTGGCCCCCTGGCTAAGGAGCCCATCAAGGGTGGCGGCCGCCACCTGACAGGCATCCGGTTCGCGATTGGCGAGGTCGTTGACCTCATGCCAGTCCTCGGGCTGCCGGAACCAAAAAAGACAATTGTCATCCTCTTGTAGGGTATTGGCCCGGCGAATCAGCGTGGAATTGCAATCCCGCAGGGAATCCCAGCGGATTTCGCCTTTTTCCGAAGGGGCCAAGTGGCGGGCAAGATGGCGGCTTTTTCCGACAAGATCCGGAATTCCCGCCCCGCGAAAATCGCGTGCCCGAATCAGCCAATCCGCGAAAGACCGATGGTCGGTGAAATCGCGGCAGGCCGATCCCGGCTCAATCAGGGGAGTGTGGATCACAAGGGGAATTCTCAGGACCTCCTGGGACAGGGGCCTTTCCGGATCCGGCCCCACATGCCCCATTTCCCCCAAGGGGAATCCCGTGTCGGAGGTCACCACCAAAGCCCAGGGCGTGCCACGCCAGGCATTGTCCACCTCGTTGTAAATAAGCTCCAAATCCGAGTCAAATTTTGTCAAAATCTCCGCCCGGGCCGCCTGGAGCCTGCGCGCCTGGGCCCCCATCGGATCGACAAGGCCCAATTGGGCCCCGATTGGTCCTGTCGGCTCCTCGGGATCCGCCTCGCCAAGGGCGGGACCCGGATCGGCAACCTCCAATATTTCCTCCGACCATGGCAACAACAGATCACCCCGTTCGACAATAAGGAGCTCATCCCGCCCCGATTTTGCGATCGCTTTGGACAGGGCTTTGGCGGCAAGAGCCGGAGACAGTTCCTGGGCACCGGAAATCAGCGCGGGAAACGGCCTGGGGAGCTTGGGATCAACCACCCGCATGCGAAAAGGCGCGTTCTTCCCCCAGGCTTTTAGCCCCTGGAGCCAAATTCCCGAAATTTCCGAAGGGCTTGGAGTTTCCGCGAAATGATGGCGGGCAACCAGCGATTCCGCCGCAAGGGCATCCAAAAATGGGGTTTCCGCCCAAACTCCACCATGGATATTGAGGCACCCCGCCCCCATGCCCCGGTTCACTATTAGGATTACTCGCATAAAATTGGTTATAGCCCTTTTTGGGTGGGTGGCGCTTGCTTGACTACATTGGTCTAACGGTCTACCAATCAATTGTCTAAGCGTCAAATTGTCAAAGCTCAATGGTGGACCAACCGCTCCACACGAAGAATGGCCCCGACTTTGCCGCAGGGGTTCAAACTCCCATCCGCCAGCCCGATTAGGATTTTCCGATGACCCCTGTCCCTCCCCGGAACCCCCTGATGGGTGCCACCGCCGCTTCGCCATCCCAAAATGTCGATCTTTCACGCATAGAGGCAGCCGTTCGCGAAATCCTTTATGCGGTGGGCGAAGATCCCAACCGGGAAGGCCTCCTGGAAACCCCCAGCCGGGTCGCAAAAATGTACGCCGAAGTTTTTTCCGGACTTTATGCGGATCCCAGGATTCACCTGAAAAAAACATTCGAGCAAAAATACGATGAGATGGTGATCGTCAAGGACATCCGTTTTGAAAGCTGCTGCGAACATCACCTCCTCCCCTTTTTGGGCAAGGCCCATATCGCGTATCTCCCCAATGGGCGGGTCGTTGGCCTAAGCAAATTGGCCCGGGCCGTCGAGGCCTTATCCAGACGGCCCCAGGTTCAGGAACGAATCACGGAAGAACTCGCCGACATCCTCATGGAGGAACTCAATCCACGGGGTGTTGGTGTGATTCTTGAAGCAAGCCACTCCTGCATGACAATCAGGGGAGTCCGCAAACCCGAGGCCATGACAACCACCTCGGCCATGCGGGGTATTTTCAGGGAAAACCCGATTACCCGGCAAGAATTTCTCAACCTGGTGTTCGCCAAGCAATGACCCAAATCGGGCCAAAGCCTTCGGGCTACCGTTCTGATTTGGATACCCCCCAACCGGATCCGCACCAACCGGATCTCCCATCATCCCCAAAAACCGTGAAAATCCCCAGGGAAGTCCTATTTTTTGCCATTGCCTGGGACCTGGCCAAAACCAGGTCCCTTACTCTTTCCCTTGATGGAAACCTGACCATGGGTCAGTTCAGGGAAATCCTTCAGTCGGTCCTTCCGGACCTGGGACCACATTTGCCCTCCTGCGCCCTGGCTCTGGATGGTGTGGTGGTAAAAGACACGGATTTGTTGGGGACCGCGAAAGCGATCGCTGTGCTTCCCCCGGTTAGCGGAGGGTAATTCGTGGCAAAACTCCTGCGCGTTCCTCTGGAGGGTGTGGAGACCCAATCCGAAAGCCAAGACCCCTCCAACGGTGCAAGGGTGGTTTTCACCGGATTGGTACGGGGAGACACCAATGGGGCCACAACCATCGCATTGGAATATGATGCCTATGAGCCCATGGCGATCCAGGCCATGAAAGACCTCGAGGCGGAAGCCTTGCAGCTTTTTGGAGTAAAACGCGCCTTGGTCATTCACCGACTGGGTCGTGTCCCGGTGGGCCAAATCAGCGTTGTTGCCCTTGTGGAATCGGGCCACCGCAAGGATGCTTTTGCCGCTTGCGAATGGCTTATGAACGAGGTCAAAAAACGGGTCCCCATCTGGAAAAAGGACATCGGGCCCAATGGCGAAACATGGCAACACCCCTTATCAGGCAACCTGAATCCCACCCGCCAAGAATCCCCCTGAAAGGGATTCCCACAGTTCCAACTCCCAGGATCCTGTCCCAGGGTATGCCATTGACGGGCCCCCTGGTGGACACTTTTGGCAGGGTGCACAGGTCCCTTCGCGTAAGCGTGACCGATCGCTGCAACCTCCGATGCACCTACTGCATGCCTGAGGAGGTATCGTTTCTTTCCTCCAATCAGCTCCTTGCGCGGGAACAAATTCTTCATCTGGTTTCCACTGGGGTCGGTTTGGGCCTCACCAAAATCCGTCTCACCGGCGGCGAACCCCTGTTACGCAAGGATTTGTTGGGAATCGTCGGGGACCTTTCGGAAATCCCGGGAATCGAGGATTTGAGTCTGACCACTAATGGGATCCTGCTGACCGATTTTGCAAAGCCCCTCCTTCTTGCCGGTTTGCAAAGACTCACGGTAAGTCTCGACACCCTCCGGGAGGATACCTTTTTTCGCTTGGCCCGAAGAGAAGGGTTGGCCCGGGTGCTGGATGGGATTGATGCGGCAATGGATGCCGGATTCAGGGACACAAAGCTTAACGCTGTGATTCTCAAAGGGGTCAACGAGGACGAAATTGTTTCCCTGGCCGCCTATTCCCGGGAAAGAAACCTCACTCTGCGCTTTATTGAATCGATGCCCATAGGCGCCGACCCATGGGATCGGGAGGCCATGGTCTCCGGGAAACAGATCAGGGATGCCCTTGAGGCGCAATGGGGGCCATTGATTCCCGCAATCGGGCAAAATCCCAACGCGCCGGCACTCGATTTTCAATTCGCGGATGGGAAAGGTCGAATCGGTTTGATCATGTCGGTGACCCGACCTTTTTGCGGTCAATGTGACCGCCTTCGCCTTACCGCCGATGGGAAATTAAGAAACTGCCTTTTTTCCCTGGACGAGACAGATCTTCGCCAAGCCCTGGAATCCCCCCAGGCAAGGGATTTCCTTCCCATCGAATTTCGTAAATCGGTATGGGGAAAATGGGAAGGACATGAGATCAATTCCTCCCATTTCCTTAAGCCTGACCGAACAATGCACTCAATTGGCGGCTAATATCCGCCACCGGCAACAAAGCGATTTCGATTCCTGATTTTTTTTCGCGACCAACAGATTTGGGCCCCGGACCGGATCAGCAAGTTGGCCGACCCGTCATCCATGCCATCCAAAAACATTCATCCAACCAACCAGAAAGCGTTGCGCCCACCACAAAAGGAGAGCCTGGATCCGATCCAGGCAGTCCCCTGCTAATCGACCCGATGACCGGTTGGTTTCCCAACCTTGAACAAGCCCGGGGTGGATTATTGGTAGGAACGGGCAAAACTGCCTGATGTCGACATGGCGCCAACAGGGAAGGCAGCGGCGATTCGGGAAGATTCCTGTGTGGGAGCGGCGGCGATATCCATCCAAAGTTCTTCGCCATCCTGGATGTCGGTGAGACCAATCCAGTTGCAAACCTTGGCCTCGTCATGCCCCAATCGCAATACGATCGTTGTCGGAGTTCCGTCAAGGAAGTGAATTCGGCCAGAATTGCCTGAGCGACGGATGCTAAAGCGTCGGATTCTAAAACCGGCAATCCGGGTCAGGCTTGCCTCACGGTGAGTGAGGGGAAAGCAATGAAGGTCGATAAGGCATTCTTCGCGACCGGCAAGGGCCCGGCCCAACCCCAATAGACGCTGCCCATGCTTGCAAAACGCATCAAGTCCGGTCTGGACAGGACGGTAATCCGGCCACATTGGCTTGTAGCCTTCAAAAGCAACATTGTTCTCAACCCGATCCGCAGAGGGATCGCGACGGAACAGCAGAGTCAATTTTCGTGACATCAT
Organism: uncultured Singulisphaera sp.; assembly: GCA_963923115.1. Lineage (GTDB taxonomy): Bacteria > Planctomycetota > Planctomycetia > Gemmatales > Gemmataceae > SYLG01. Next base: position 2 of record CAWUOD010000139.1, on the reverse strand, counting down.
AG
>CAWUOD010000138.1:0-7320 GCA_963923115.1 uncultured Singulisphaera sp. | reverse complement strand
CGGATCCCATGGGTTCTGTTTTCGGTTTTGGGTGGGCGTCCCGAGCCGGGCTCGAAGCTCTGGATACAAACACTTGATGGCCCGGGGCGTTATGTGGTTTTTGATGGACCAACTCCCGGTCTGATTTCCGCAGGGGAGATGCCTTGGACTGGAACACCAGACCCCGGTCTTCCATTCAAAACCAAACAGGTTTTTGCCGAAGGGAATTTTCCTTTTCCGGTTTGCCTTACTCCATTACCGGGTGTTGGAGCGTCCCCTGGTGGAAAAACCGGTGCGTACCTGATATCCACCCAGCCCGGACCTTACGCCCAAACGACCCTGATGTATTTTGATGGTTCCAATCCCGCCAAATCCCGCAAGGTATTGGAGTTGGAGGCGGTAATCTATGATGTGGTTCCCCATCCTGACTTTCTGAAAAATGGATATCTATATGTCGGTGCGAACGGAAAGTTCGGCAAGGATCAGCCCCACAAAACACGGATCACCCGCTTTGAAACCTCAAGGGCGGGGGACTTCCAGATTTTGAAAGATTCGGCAAAAACGATCATCGAATGGGATTCCAACGGGCACAACGGCGGGGCGATGTGCTTTGGTAATGATGGAATGATGTATGTCACTTCGGGAGATGGAACCTCCGATTCGGACCTGAACCTGGCCGGCCAGGACACAACACGGCTATTGGCCAAGGCGCTTCGGATAGATGTGGATCGGCCCGAGGCGGGAAAAGGGTATTCGGTCCCCAAGGACAACCCCTGGGTTGGCAGGAAGGATTTCGTTCCCGAGGCATTTGCCATGGGTTTGCGGAACCCATGGCGCATTTCGTGCGATAAAGCAACTGGTAATATATGGATTGGTAACAATGGACAGGATCTCTGGGAGACGGTCTACCTTCTCGGAAAGGGTGACAATTATGGGTGGTCCGTTGTGGAGGGCACCCACCCCTTCTATCAGGACAGAAAAGCGGGACCAAAACCATTCGCCCCTCCCGCCGCCGAGCATCATCATTCCGAGGCGCGCTCGCTTACTGGAGGCGTGACCTATCATGGCAAAAAGTTTCCCGAACTCGCGGGCCATTACATCTATGGGGATTACTCCACAGGAAAAATTTGGGCAATCGCCCGTCCGGAAAAAGATGCCAGGCTTCCATTGAATCCCAGGGAGATCGCCGATACACCCCATCAGATCACCGGGTTTGCGATTGACCACGATGGTGAATTGTTGATTCTCGATCATCTAACCGGGATTCACACCCTGAGTCCCAATCCGATGGCCGGAAAACGCGGCACTTTTCCCACAAAGTTGAGTCAAAGTGGGTTCTTTTTGTCCGTTCCCGAATACAAGCTGCGGCCTGGAATCATACCCTACGATGTTAATAGTCCCTTTTGGTCGGATGGCGCCTTCAAGGCCAGGCACTTTTTCATTCCCGACATAAGGGATAAAAGCGGAAAAGTGAAATCCCAATCTGTGACACACTCTCCATCCGGTCCCTGGAATTTTCCGGATGGGACGGTGTTGATCAAATCCTTCGCCCTTGAAATACCATCCGCGAACGGGTCGCCTTCCGTTCCTGGATCACCTAACAACCCTGGATTTCAAAAAGGGGCGGAGTCATCAAGAAGGTGGATCGAAACCCGGTTCATGGTGAAGGAAGATAACGAGTGGACCGGGTATTCCTACGCCTGGGACGCGGATGGACGGGATGCGACTCTTGTCGCTCCCGGCGGCAAGAACCAGGAATTCGAGGTTATAAAAGAAAATAAAAAAGACATCCAATCCTGGCGATATCCAAGTCGGGCTGAATGCATGGTTTGTCATTCCAGGGCTTCAGGTTTTGTCCTGGGGCTCTGCGATTTGCAACTCAATCGCGAAGTCTTGCGGGATGGAAACCGGATAAATCAGATCGCCTGGATCGAATCCCTGGGAAGGCTTATGCAACCATGGGGAAACGCGCGTATCGATCAATTGCGCGAGCGGGGTAAAGAATTGGGGCTTGCCGATTCCAACCTTGAAGCATTTGTTTCCATGCGGACACCCGAAGGGGGATTTCGTTCGGGGGGGACAATTCTGGATTCTGAGCCGTCCAAATTTCCAAGCCTGCCCAATCCCACAGATCCCAAGGCGGGAACGATTGAACAGCGTGTTCGTTCCTACCTCCATGTCAATTGCGCGCCTTGCCATGTGGAGGCGGGTGGGGGTAATGCAAAAATCCGACTGGACCTTGGGGCCACCCTTGCCCAGATGAATCTCCTGGAAACCAGGCCGGGCCATCATGCTTTTGGATTGAAGGATGCCAAATTGATTTTTCCGGGCGCGCCTGAACAGTCTGTGCTGTTGCACCGGATTCAAACCACCGGCGATGGGAAGATGCCCCCTGTCGGGAGAAATGTCACCGACACGGAGGCGGTCAAATTGATCAGGGACTGGATTCGGACACTGCCCCCGCCCAAAGCCGGACCTGTTCCGACCGATACATCCCGATGAAATTAACGCCGCTTCCGATTGATCAGGTTGTCTCCGAAGCCATAGCCGCGCTTCGCGATCGTAGGGGGCTGGTCCTTTCGGCACCGCCTGGAACGGGCAAAACCACCCGTTTTCCCGTGAGGTTAATGGAGGAATCCTGGCTAAAACAGCGGATCCTTTTGGTGGAACCCCGTCGAGTCGCATCGCGAGCGGCCGCCCGGCGCATAGCAATGGAGCGGGAAAGCTCTCTTGGTGGGGAGGTTGGCTACCATGTCCGGCTTGACCGAAAGGTCTCCCGCGACACAAGGCTGATAGCGTTGACACCGGGTATCCTTTTGCGTCAATTGATGGAAGACCCCTTCCTTGATGGCGTCTCCTGTGTGCTTTTTGATGAGGCCCACGAACGCGGGCTTGAAACCGACCTGGCTTTGGCGATGGTTGCCCTGGCGAGAAATACCGTCCGACCAGATCTTGCGGTTGGTATCCTTTCCGCAACACTCGAGACCGAGAGGTTTTCCAAATGGCTTGACGCGCCTGTTATCCTGGCAAAAGCGCCAATTTTTCCTGTTGATATCCGGTATTCTCCGCTTCAAAAAGATCGTCCATGGCTGGACCAGGTTGCGCGCCAGGTGCGATATATTGTTGCGGAAACCTCCGGTGATGTTCTTGTGTTTTTGCCTGGTGTTGGAGAGATCCAAAGACTGGGGCATGTGCTTGGGGATTTGAATGGAGTCGATATTCTGGAGCTGCACGGGGAATTGGATCCGGAAAAGCAGGACCTTGCCCTGGCCAAAGGGGCGCGGAGGCGGATTGTTCTTTCCACCAATGTCGCCGAATCGTCTGTCACGGTTGATGGTGTAAATGTTGTGGTGGACACGGGAATGGCCCGGACTTTGGTCCACGACCCTGCGACCGGCCTGGATCGTCTCGAATTGGGGGAAATTTCCAAAGCCTCGGCGGACCAGCGCGCGGGTCGGGCCGGGCGACAGGGCCCGGGAATTTGCCTCCGGCTTTGGGGAATGGAAAATCACAAGAGCCGTTTTGAAAGAACCGCGCCGGAGATTCTGAAACTTGACTTGAGTGGAGCGCTTTTGTCCTTGTTGCAATGGAACGGTTGTCCCGTTTCGGAACTCCCCTGGTTGGAGCCGCCAACGGCCGCATCCCTTTCACGGGCACATTCCACCCTCGAGTCCCTTGGCGCCATCAGGGATAACCAGCTCACGAGGTTGGGATCGCGGATGGCTTCGATCCCAATGGGACCAAGGCTGGCCCGAATGCTTTTGGAAGCGGGGCAATTGGGTGTGGCGGCGGAAGGAGCGATTGCCGCGGCGCTTTTGACCGAACGCAATCCCTTTGGCCGATTGCCCCGTGAAGGAATCGATTTCTTCCAGGAAGTCGACACGCTCAGGCTTTGGGCGGGAATGGATCTTGCGGTCGACCACGGACTGGAGCTTAATAATCGGGATGCCCAATATCTGGACCGGATCGCGGGTATGTTTCTGCAACAGGCGGGAATCTCCGCCAATGGTTCGCCGGAAGGCAAAAATTGGGAAGAGGGGCTGGCCCGGGCAATGATCGCGGGTTTTCCTGACAGGGTGGCCAAACTCAGGGACGTTGGTCGCAAAAGAGCCCTTATGGTGGGGGAACGAAGCATTCGCCTTGAGGTGGAACTTCCCGGTCGAGGCGAGCTTTTTCTGGCGTTGGAATTGGATGATTCCCAGGCAGAGTCCCGCGCCAGAAAATTCCTTCCGATTGATCCCTCCTGGTTACCGCAGTGGCTTTTGTCCGAGTCGGTTCAGACTGGTTGGAATGGGGACAAGACTGAGATCCTGGCGCAAAAACAGTTTCGGTTCCTTGATCTGGTTCTTAGAGAGCATTCGGTTCGCCCTGATGATCCAAAAACCGTCGCAAGACTACTTGCCGAAAGAGCATGGGAAAAGCGTGAGGAGGTTTTACCCGCTTCGGAGACCCCCGCTGGACAGTTTCTGCTCCGGTTGGGGCTTTTGGCGAAAGCCTGCCCGGAATTGGACCTGCCGACCGTGGGGGAGGAATTCCTTCAGGATTGTTTGTCCGAGGTGGCCCAGGGTTGCAAAAACCTTGCGCAGATAAGCGAGGGTGACTGGCTTGAAGTCTTCAGGTCGCGCCTCGATTGGAAGCACAAACAAGCCGTGGATGATGAGGCTCCGGCCAGGCTGGACCTTCCGAATGGGCGGACTGCTCCCATTGTTTACGAGGAAGGACGGCCCCCGGTCCTGGGGGTTCGGATCCAGGACTTGTTTGGTTGGGATGAAACCCCGCGTATTGCAAAAAAACGGGTCAAATTGCTTTTGCACCTTTTGGCGCCCAGTGGCCGCGCCCAACAGATCACGGATGACCTCCCGGGCTTTTGGCGGGGATCCTATGCGCTGGTCCGCAAAGAAATGAAGGGACGATATCCCAAGCACCCATGGCCGGAGGAGCCGTGGAAGGCCGATCCCGTGATTCGCCGTGGGCCCAGGCCCTAAAAGCAAGGAATGAGGCGGCGACTTTCCCAAAGGAAAACCGGTTTGGGAAGTTTTTTTCATTTGGAATCGGTTGCGTATTTTGAGAATTTGCCCTAGTGTAGCTTGGCATTCCAGATTTGTCCCCACCTTCTGGGGATAATTTTAACACTATCTCTCCTTTTCGGAGGTCCTCTCATGTCGAATCGGGCTTCACGCCGCGGTTTCATCCAAACCACCGCCGGAATTTCCGCGGGCTACTTCGTTGGGGGTTCCCTGACAGGTCGCGCCGAACAATCCCCAAGCGAAAAAATCCGAATCGCCGGGGTTGGCGTTGGTGGCAAGGGTGACTCCGATATCAGCCAGGCTGGTATGTTTGGTGATGTCGTTGCCATTTGCGATATCGACGAAGGGGCCCTTGAAAGCAAAGCCAAGCAAATGCCCAAGGCGAAGAAATACTTCGACTTCCGCAAAATGCTTGAGGAAATGGACAAAAGCATCGATGCCGTTGTCGTCTCCACCCCCGACCACACCCACGCCGTCGCAGCCGCAATGGCCATGCGAATGGGCAAGCATGTTTATTGCCAAAAGCCACTTACCTACACCGTCAAGGAGGCACGCGTCCTTCGGGAATTGGCCAACGAGAAGAAAGTTTGCACCCAAATGGGCAACCAGGGCACGGCTCATCCTGGTCTTCGGACCGGTGTTGAAGTCGTCCGCTCAGGGGCCATTGGCGATGTTACCGAGCTCCATGTTTGGACCAACCGTCCTGTGTGGCCCCAAAGCCCAACGATAACCAAGCGTCCCAGCGAGGTGCCAATTCCTCCATCGATTCACTGGGATGAATTTATTGGACCCGCTCCCTATCGCCCCTTCGGTGGTGACAAGAACCAGCGTGGCCGTTACACCTATCACCCATTCAATTGGCGTGGCTGGTGGGATTTCGGGACCGGCGCTTTGGGTGATATGGGTTGCCATACCGCAAATATGGCGTTTATGGCCCTTAAACTTGGTTACCCAACGAAGGTTAGCGCTTCCAGCGAAGCTATCAACCCCGAAACCTATCCAGGTTGGGCGCATGTCATTCTGGATTACCCGGCCCGTGACGGCATGGTTCCCGTCAAATTCCACTGGTACGAAGGCAAGCTGGATGGAAAGCTTGTCCATCCTCCGGAAGAGCTTCAGGCCAAGGTCCTTCGCAAAGGCGAAAAATTGGTCAGCTCCGGTTCCATCATGGTCGGGACCAAGGGGATCCTTTACAGCCCCAACGATTATGGCGCCGATGTCCGCCTTTGCCCTGAAAAGGAGTTCGACGGATTCAAGAATCCGGAAAAGACCCTTCCCCGCAACAAGCGTGGTGACGATGCTGGTCAGAAAGAGGAGTGGATTGAGGCCATTCGCAAGAATGACCCGAAGATCGCTCTCTCCAACTTCAACTATGCAAGCGTTTTGACCGAATCGCTCCTCTTGGGCAATGTGGCCATCAAGCTTGGCAAACCATTCGAATACGACGGGGCGAATATGTCCATCAAGGACATCCCGGGTGCCAACGACCTGCTCCATCGGGAGTATCGAAAGGGCTGGACCCTTTAATTCCTGAAAACACCAAGGGGGGCCACCAGGCCCCCCTTTTTTTGTAAACGGTCCCACAAATTGTTGGCGAAAACACATATGCGCAATGGCTTGACGGCTTGTTTTTTCATTTTGATATCGTCCTTTGTTATTGCCGATGGTCCATCGGATAATCAGGCAGAAAAGGTAAGGCCGGTCCCACCGCCGGGGATCGACCTTCCGCCCCGCGATGTCGAGGAGCTTTCCAACCTTAGGGATCGATTCGGCAAGGAAATCGAGGCAGCGAAAAAACAGCTTGCCTCAAAGCCTTCCCAGGTTGAACTTTTTCCCGATGTGGAGATTTTCCACAAGTCGGTGGACTGGGCGCTCAGGTTCAAGGAATTCTACGAGCCCAGGGAGCTGGCGTTTGCCCGTGAACAGCTCGCTATTGGACACGCCCGGCTTGGCGAACTCCTTTCGGGCAAGGAACCCTCCTGGCTCCATCAAACGGGTCTTGTGGTGAGGGGATATCGTAGCCGGATTGATGGTTCCGTTCAGCCATATGGGCTCGAGATTGGGGCTGGTTGCAGGCTTCCCTCCTCTGTTCCCCACAGACTTGACCTTTGGTGTCATGGACGAGGAGAAAAGCTAACTGAATTGTCTTTTATTCAGCAAAGGCTCAAGTCGCGCGGTGAGTTTCATTCGGAAAATTCCATGGTTCTTCATCTGTATGGGCGCTATTGCAACGCCAATAAATTCGCGGGTGAGATTGACGCTCTGGAAGCGCTTGAGCATGTTCAAAGGCACTACCCCATCGACAAAAACCGGA
>CAWUOD010000137.1:0-7424 GCA_963923115.1 uncultured Singulisphaera sp. | reverse complement strand
ACACAAGGAGTATCGTCGGCAGCGTCAGATGTGTATAAGAGACAGATTCCCCCCGGACCGGATCCCACAACGACCAAATCGGTCCTGACTGTTTGTCTGCTCATGATTCGCCGCCCGCCAGGACCGTCATCCCCTGGAGCGATTCGACCATACAGGAACGCTGATGGGGCCGCCCGTTGATGGTGACACCACATTCATGGCAGATACCCATGCCACAAAGCGGGCCCCTCGGCGCCCCTGTCACGGAAACCCGGGTTGTCCCAACGCCGGCGATGGCGACAGCCGCCAGCACGGTAGTCCCCTTGGGCACCGAAACATTCCGGCCGTTTATGGAAAGCCCGATCACTTCGGGGAATGGTCCGCTCAATGGACTTCCTCCGTATACGGGGGGAATCTTGAGGGCTCGTAGGGCCCAAAAGGTATGGAGGCGGATTTGCCACCAAGACGCTCCGCGACAATCCTGCCCGTTCCCAGGGAGGTTGTGATCCCAAGCCCCTCGTGGCCTGTCGCCAACCAGATACCCTCGATTGGTTCCGCTGTTTTACAATCCGTGGCCGGGCCGATGAGGGGGACCTTGTCCGGGGTCGCGGCGCGATATCCGGTCCACACACGAAGACACTGGAGATCCTTCAAATGGGGCAAATACCAAAAGGCCCGATCCAGCATCCTGGCGGTGATCGACTCCTCGACCGCGCCATTGGGGGCGTCGTATTGTCTTGACGAACCAATCAGCAACTGGCCGGTCTTTCGCGGCTGGACATTGAATGCGACGCTGTCCCTTGTGGTTTTGTGGGCGTTTTTCAGATAACCCAATTCGATAAGCTGGTGTCGGATATGGCCAGGGTAGCGGTCGGTGATCACCAGGTGCCCCTTTCGGGGACGAACGGCGATTCCCGGCACAAGTTCGGCGGAATGCGTCCCGGCGGCCACCACAACCGTCCGCCCGCGAACAAGCGAACCATCCTCCATGATCGCCTCGCCTCCCGGCCGGACCGATTGGACCTTTTTTCCCTTGACGAATTTGGCCCCATTGGACACGGCCCTTTCAAGCATCCATGCCGCGGCGACGGGCGGATAGATCACCGCGTCCCCGGGCACCCGCAACCCTCCCGCCAAACCGGGTCTCAAATTGGGCTCATATTCATAGAGTTTTCGCGAGTCGATCAGTTCGGAATCGACGCCGGCCCCGGCGTATACCCCGGATTTCCGGTGGACCTCATCCATCTCCTCGGCGTCGGCCGCCACCCACATCGTGCCGCACGAATCGTATTCCACCGAAACGGGAAGTTCGGGTTCCAGTTCCCGCCACATTTCACACGACAATCGGGTCAATGCGATCTGCGCCGGGGAATCATCCATCACAACGAGGTGGCCCATGCCGGCCGCCGTCGCGCCACCCCCGGCGAACCGGGATTCGATGACGATCGTTGAAAGGCCCGCGCGGGAACACTCCATCGCGCAAGCGGCCCCGACAATCCCCGCCCCGACGACAACAATGTCGGCATCGGGTTTCATGGACGAATTCCCCAACAAAACGGATCGGAATCGTCAAGTATTAGGGTGTTCTCCCCATTGACCCAGGCGCGACCGGTGATGGTCGGAACAACCTGATCACCCAAACGCCGGTAGCGTCCCGTGAAACTGGTGCCCAGAATCCCCTCCTGGACCCAGGTCTCGTCCTCGGCCAGTTTTCCATCCGCCGCCAGACAGGCAATCTTCGCGCTGGTCCCCGTGCCGCAGGGAGACCGGTCATATGCCCGACCCGGACAAAGCACGAAGTTTCTCGCGCTGCCGCCCCGGTTCCCGGCAGGACCCACCAATTCGACATGGTCCACTTCGGGAAAACCCGCATTGTTGACAGCCTGGCGAATGGCCCAGGCCCGATTGGTCAATTCCTCCACATGGGCGACTTTCAGGGGAATGGTGCCGGGATCCGTCAGAAAAAACCAATTTCCGCCCCACGCCACATCACCCTTCACCGCACCGATTCCGGGCACCTCAACCACCACGCCCGCCGCTTTTCGGTGGCTTGGAACATTGGTCAAGGTTACGCTTGAATCCGCATGGAGCTGCGCCGTGACCCGGCCCACAGGCGTCTCGATGTGATGGAAGCCGGGACCGATTCGCCCCAAATATTCAAGGGCCGCGACCACACCGATCATCCCGTGGCCGCACATCCCCAAATACCCGACATTGTTGAAAAAAATCACCGAGGCAATGGATCCCGGATCCATCGGATGGCGGACAAGAGCGCCCACCATCACATCACTTCCGCGGGGCTCGTTGACGATCGCGCAACGAAAGCCGTCATGCTGGTCGCGGAATTTGTCCCGAGCCAGGGTCGCGTTAAGCTGCCCCAATTCCGGGCCACCCCGTATGACAACCCGGGTTGGCTCCCCGGCTGTATGCGTGTCAATCACTTCAATGCGCTTGGTGGTGTTCATGGATCGGTTCCGTTGGGACGAGGCGGAATCAGGACCGGCCAGAAAGGACCAAATCCTCGATTTGTTCGGCTTCGGCGGGAATATCCGCCATCAGATCCACCGGACCATTCTCGGTGACGAGGATATCGTTTTCGATCCTGACGCCAAATCCTTCCTCGGGTATGTAGATTCCCGGCTCGACCGTCAGGACCCACCCCGGGGCGAAAGGTTGACTCATCGGTCCCACATCATGCACATCCAGCCCCAGCACATGGCCCAGTCCGTGCATGAAATATTTCCGCCCCGCGTATTCCTCGGGCGTTTCCTTTTGGATGTCCTCTTTGCTGATCAGGCCCAGCGCAAGAAGCTCCTCGTTCATAAGCGCCTTGGCTTCCAGCACCCAATCGCGGTGGAGTTTTCCCACGGTGGCGTTTTTGATCGATTGGCGCATCACCCGCAGCACGCCATCATAAACCTTCCGCTGGCGGGGAGTGAAGCGCCCCGACACCGGAATCGTACGGGTAAGATCCGCATTGTAGTTTGCATAGCTGGCGCCAACATCGATAAGAAGCAGCTCCCCCTCCCTGAGCGGCCGATCATTTTCGTTGTAATGCAGCACGCATGAATTCGCGCCGCCCGCGATGATCGGGTTGTAGGCAAACCGGCATCGGTTCCTGACAAACTCGTGGGCGAATTCGGCTTCAACCTCATGTTCATAAACACCAGGACGAGCCATTTTGCAAACACGCTCGAAACCCAACCGGGTAACTTCGACGGCCCGCCTCAACAAATCGATCTCCAAAGGCTGCTTCACCACCCGCAGCTCATGCATCAATTTTGCGAGGCGTCGATAGGTGTGAAGCGGAAAACGCTCCTTGCACTCGCGCACAAATCGGGCATCCCGGGTCTGGGATTCCACAACCGCACGGGGATGGGCGTTCTCGTTGAGCCACGCCTCATCGGCCTCGCACATCATCGCATGAAAAGTTTTGGGGAAATCGGATATCCATTTGATGGTCCGTATTCCCGAAATGGCCCGGGCTTCGTCCTTGGAAAGCTTGTGCCCTTCCCAAATTTTGAGAAGCTCGTTGGGTTCGCGGATAAAGAGGACTTCCCTCAAAAGGGGATCATGGGCCGAGGGGAACACCACAAGAATGCTCTCCTCCTGTTCGATCCCGCTCAGGTAGAAGAGGTCGCTGTTGGGAATCATAATCAGGCTGCCATCGGCATTGGTCGGGAGCACATCGTTTGCTCCCACCACCGCCAGGGCGCCGCGCCCAATTTTCGCGGCAAGCCTTGCCCGATTGTTTACAAAAAGCGACGCATCGATCCTGTCATGACGCATGGGTCCGGCTTCCTTTGCCCCAACAATGCGACCGGGTGTAATGCGCCCCGGTATCCATTGGTATATCCTACAACCACCCGGACACCTTTTCCGCATCGGAATCGGCCACAATAAAGCCTGATATCCTGAAACCCCGGCATGGACACACCCGGCGCGTCTTTCCAATGAAATTCCAAGCGAATCCCCGGGGAAAAATCGCCCTATTCCGAAACCATGCTCATTCGAATCTCCACCATCGCCCCACCACCCGCTGGCCGGGCCGCATGGAGCGTGGCCCCAATTTCCTCCGCAAGGCGCATCGCCAGGGCCAAACCCAACCCCAGACCGGAAATCCCCAGGCGCCTGGATTCCGGAGCCCGATAAAAGGGTTCAAAAATTCTTTCCAAATCCTCCTCTTCAAACCCCATGCCATAATCCCTGACGGTTAGCGACATGACTTTGCCACCAGCCGCGTTTTTGGTCTGGATGCCGATTTCAACAGGCGTTCCGGCCTCACTGTATTTCAACGAATTGTCGAGAAGAATCATGAGAAGATTGGCCAAATGATCCGAATTAACGGAAATCAAAAACGGCCCGTTATTTTCCTGAATAATTTCAATGTCGGAAAACCTGGGATGAGCATCCCAGGATTCCCGCTGTTTTTGGACCCAGGAATACAATTCCAGGTTCTGTTTTCGACCATCGTCCTCACCCCTTGAACGGGCCAGGAACAACAGCGACTCAACCATCTGATGCATCTGCTTGGCCTGGCGCCCGAGTCCCCCAAGCACCCGAACATACTCCTCGGGGGAACGATCCCGCCTGAGGGCGACTTCGATTTGCCCCATAATAACCGCAAGGGGCGTCCGTAGTTGATGGGATGCATCCCCGGTGAATCGCCTCTGCTTTTCGTGAGACTGTTCCAGTCTCTGAAGTAACCCGTTGAAAGATTGAATCAGCCGATCCAATTCATCTCCCGTTCCCGGAGATTGAATCCTTTCATGGAACCCGGGAAGCTGGATCGCCTCCGCGGCGGCGGAGGCGTCAATCAGCGGAGCCAGTGTGGCCCGACAAATCCACAAGCCGACCCCAAACGCGACAAACCAGACCACCAGCGAAAGCAGAAACAAAACCCATGCCATGAGCCCCAGTGTCTCCTGGACCGGTTTCAAATGAAACGCGGCACAAAGGTGGAGGGTGGAATATCGATTTGGGGGTTTGGGAACGGTTTGCGGAATATGGAAAAACGGATTCGGATCAAAATGGACTTCCTTGGAGATAATCCGCCAGCGTCCACCCTCCAAATCAAGCGACCTGGGCCCTTTCCCTGTCCCATCCCAACCGATGGGTATGGGATCATGGAAAATTTGCACTGCTTCGGGTCCGGAATTCCCGACCATGTTTCCCTGGGGATCCCGAACCAGCCAAAGGACCCTTCCACTCAGCGGAGCCTCGCGTATCAGAATGGGAAGCTGATTGGGTTCCCATTCCAGCCCGTCAGGAGTCGGCTCCATGGCGGCTTCAAGCATGATGGCCGCGGCCTCAAGCCCATCGTCCACCTGTCGATCAAGATATTTTCCCGCGAGAACATATAGCGCCAGGGAAAACGCGAACAGGACAAGGCCCAAGGTCACCATGTGGTGAACAAGGATTCGGCCCTTCATGGACCAGGGTTTATTCCGGAAACCCGAAAGGTTCATGCGCTCTCCGAATCACCAAGAACATAACCCTGTCCACGGAGGGTGTGAATCACCTTGGGGCCAACAGCCTCCAACCGTTTCCTTAGGCTGACAATATGAACTTCAAGGGTATTTGATGTCCGGTCATAGACATCCTCCCAAACATGCTCATAAATCCTTGCCCGGGAGAGCACTTGCCCCGGGTGCCTCAAAAAGAACAACAGCAAGGCTTCTTCCTTGGCCGTCAGATCCAGACGAACCCCACCCCTCTCCGCTTTCCTGGTCACCAGATCCAATTGGATGTCGCCGTGCGAAAGAATCCTGGAGGCCGTTATCGACTGTGATCTTGACAAAACGCGGATCCGCGCCAAAAGCTCCTCAAACGCAAATGGCTTGCAGAGGTAATCATTGGCGCCACTATCCAGGCCACGAACCCGATCAGCGACATCATCCCGGGCGGTCAAAAAGAGAATGGGAGTTTCCTCCCCCGATTTCCGATATTGCTTCAATAGGGAAAGCCCGTCCCGACCCGGCAGCCACCAATCCAAAAGAATGATATCCCATTTGCGTGTGGAGAGCGCTTTCCAGCCGTCTATCCCATTCGATTCGCGTTCGACGGCGTAGCCTTCCTCCCGGAGGCCCCGGACCACGAAATCGGCGATATCTTCCTCGTCCTCGACAAGGAGAACCCGGGTATTCACCTCCACTCCTTTCCCAAATTCCCAAACCGATCATCAATGCGTGGGCTCAGGAAACCCAAAGACCCTATTGCCACTTGCGCCGGCCTCCACACAACCCTCTTTCTAAGGCTACAATTCCTTTCCCAAACTCGCCCGGAACGCAAATAAAATCCATTTAACATTTCCATCAAAACCCGGAAACCTAAGGGCAAGGGAACCCCATTTCGGGTTACCATAAAATCCCCCTTATGTTTGCAAGGCCCTGCCCTAAAAGTGTTATGATAGCCCCAAGCGGGGAGTCCCAAACCCGTTCGAACAGGGAGTCGAAGCATGAAACGCAAGGGATTTACACTCATTGAGCTTTTGGTGGTGATCGCCATTATTGCGGTTCTTATTGGGCTGCTTTTGCCCGCGGTGCAAAAAGTCCGCGAGGCGGCAAACAGGATGAGTTGCCAAAACAATCTCAAGCAAATCGGCGTGGCCCTCCATAACCACAACGGAACGATGGGAGCTTTCCCCTGCGCATCCGAGATGCCAAAAGGCCAACTTAGCCAGCCCTGGTCGGCCCACGCCCGGCTTCTTCCCTATCTGGAACAGGAAAACCTCGCCAAACTGATCGACTGGGGAACCGCCCGCAACGATTTTCGGACCCGGCCGGATGTCGCCAAAATGCGCATCTCAACCTTCATGTGTCCAAGCGAACCAAACGACCGGGCCAGGGTCACGGCGAATATCACCTATTACCCCAATAATTTTTCCTTCGTGCAGGGAACATGGTTTGTTTACGACCCGGCCTCGGGTTTGTACGGCGATGGAGCCTTTGCCCCCAACCTGAAAGCCCGAACCGCGGACATCATTGACGGCCTGAGCAACACGCTGGCCGCGACCGAAAACAAGGCCTATCAACCCAATGTTTGGGACACCCTGCTTCCGGCCACACTGAATGTGGCGGCCCCCAACAGTCCTACGGCCGCGTTGGCATTTGTGGGATCGGGCACTTTTGATTCCAACGGCCACACCGAATGGGTCGAAGGCGATGTCCATGAGACGGGCATCACCACAACATTCACTCCCAACACCAATGTCCCCTACACTGTCGGGGGCCAAACTTTTGACATCGACATAACCTCCATGCGTGATGGCGAGTCCCTTACGGCGCCAACCTACGCCGCCATCACCGCCCGGAGTTTTCACCCCGCCGTGGTCAATTCCCTGTACATGGATGGCTCGGTTAGGGTGATCACAAACGCGGTGAGCCTGGTCAACTGGCGCGCCATGGGAACCCGCGCCGGGGGCGAATTGATCTCGGAATAACATC
>CAWUOD010000136.1:0-7429 GCA_963923115.1 uncultured Singulisphaera sp. | reverse complement strand
GATCGAGGATGGCAATCCGAAATGCCGCCTTCGGGTCGCCACAAGCCATTTTGGTTTGTGTCTTGGCTTCGGAAATGAGCGCATAGGACTGGGCCTCGGACCCGGTGCCGGATGTGGTGGGGATTCCGATCGAGGGGAGCATCGGCTGGGGAGCTTTGCCATAGCCCTTGTAGTCGGCCATGGTTCCGCCATTGGTCAGGAGGAAATTAACCCCCTTGGCGCAATCCATCGAGCTACCGCCTCCGAGGGCCACCACAAAATCAATTTTGTTGGCGCGCGCGAAATCGGTAGCTTCCATGATGAGGCGACTATCCGGGTTTTCGCGAACCTCCGAAAACACAAAGGTTTCCAGACCCGATTCCCGCATGTGATTCAGGGCGCGATCGGGGTGCCCTGTTTTGAGTATTCCGGGGTCGGTGACAAGCATCACCCGGCTGCCGGAAAGCTCCCGGACCAAATTGCCAACTTTCGACAAAACGCCACGCCCGCTGATGACGCGGGTTCGTGGCTGAAAGTCGAAGGGGGAAAAATTAGACGGGTGCTTCGGCAAAGGCGCGCTGCTTGTAGAGATGTGTGAAGAGATTTCCTTCATGAGGCTGATCCCAAGAAAGCCGTACGGTTGAGATCGCCCCAATATTCAGGCGTTCCACCAGGGTGCAGTCGAGAAGTTGCCGGGTGAATTCCGGGTCGCCCGTTATCGCGGAGACCACAAGACTTGGCCCGATAGTCGCAAGCATCTCATCTTGCGGACATTCGATAACAGTAGCATACGGGAAAAGGAATTCCTTGTTAGCCAGTGGGTGCTGCGGGGTTTCGCAATACACGACACTTGGCAACAACCAGGCGCAACGCCCTTCCTTGTAAACTCTTGGAGTGCCGCGCAGTCGGACGCAAACATCCTCGGCGCCCGGGGTTTGCAGCAAGTTATCAATCATACCGGAGATCCGGTCCGCCACATCGGGATTGGCGAATGCGGAAATTTCCGCGTTCGGGTCATCCCACGGACGGGCCTTGATTTTTGCCAGTCGGGCGCCCAAAGCCTCGGCGAGTTCCCTGCCGTGACTGTGGGTGTAAATGGCGGAAGCGTTGATACACGAACGCCCCCCGTTCGCGGCGACAGATTCGACCAAAAGGTCGAGATATTTTTCAAAATTCGCGGAAACATCGGCTCCAAGAAGCACCTTGGAATAGCCGGGTCCGTGAATTTCAACACGATGGTCGTGTTTGTAGGGGTCGGTCGTGGTGGAGTCGCCAAACAGGAGGCTACGATTGCATCCCCGAAGAATATCCCCGGCGCCGGCATGGTCGGTTGGGAAGAAATTAAGAGCCGAGGCAGGAATCCCAGCTTTTTGATAGGCCATGAGAAGTCGGAATGGGGTCCATGGCTCCTCGCGACCTGGTTTGATCACCAGGGGGATTTTGAGTGCGATGGAAGGCACCCAAAGCGAGTGAACCCCGGGGCTGTTACTTGGAAGGATGGCGCCAAGTGCATCGGTGGTCGGATAGAAGCAAAGGGTGCGTCCGTCCTGGGTTCCGTGGCCTTTGTCGAGCACCGAAAGATCCATTCCCCGGGTTAGCCCGGCAAGGATCTCGTCGATATTGCCCATCACATAGGCGACCTTTGCGGCGTTTCTTCGGCAAAACACCATGGGGCTTCCCGTGGTGGAGGACAGGCTTCTGATGTAATCATCAAAGGTTTGGGGCGTGTCGCCGCAAGGGAGTGTTTCCTCGAGGAAGATCTTCGCGGCTGTCTTCACCCTTTTGTGGAGCTCGGCGGTAGGAATTGCCGCGAGTTCCCGACGGGCCTGGCCCATTTTGGAGATGTCGCGCATGATCTGGCTGCCGGTGATTTGACTCACCTCGGCGACCGGATCTCCGGTCACATGATGGACCAGAGTCGTCTTGGAAAGACTTTCGTAGGGTTTTCCCATACGAAGGGAAGGAATGCGAATCATGGCTGTGTCCGTGATGGTCCGGTTGGATCCTGTTTGGGCCCGTTAAAAAATTAGTAGACGCCGACGACCGTGGTCGCCGCCAATTCGCTGAAAGTCCTTACGCCGCTGACGCCGTCCCATGGATAGCGTTCGTAGGGCATTTCGCGCTCGCCCTCGTCCCGCTCGGGGAAACGGGGAACGAAGAATTCGCGGGTGAGAGTCGTAAGAAGAACGCGGCCTGTCGCGCCGTATTCGACCTTTTTGGAGTAGTCCTTGGGGTCGACCACCTCGGTCGCCGCCCGGGGTTGGGGGGCGTAGTAAGTGATCTTGAAGCCGTCGTGTGGGCCAATCGGCTTGGAGCAAGCCAGACCCATGAGGGTGTTGCCATAGGTCGGGGTCATGTAGACCTCGCCATTGTCGAGCATTTCCTCGTACGCTTCACGGGTGAACTGGGGGGTGAACTCGGTTCCGCCCGAGAAGATGCCGATGATTCCCGCGGCCTTGATGCTGCGAAGACCACCAACAGGGATCTTCTTGCCCAGGGAGCGGTACTTTTCCTCGAGTTTGCCGGCGCGAAGGGCTTCGTCCAAGGCGGCAAGGAGCTTTGGGGTGGTGAACATGCACTTGATGTCGTGGCCACCCGCGAGAATGGTCAACGCCTGGTCGATGGCATGCTCTTTGTAGAGATTGGCCATTTCGATTTGGCGCATCTTGATCAGCTTGACCACCCAGCGGGGATCAAGGTCGATACAGAAAGAAATCCCGCCGCGGTGTTGGGCAAGATGTTCAATGGCCAAGCGAAGACGCCTTGGACCGGAGGGCCCAAGCATGAGCCAGTTGGATCCCTTGGGGAAGGATTCGTCAGGCAGGGTTTCCGACATCATTTCATAGTCGATACGGAAGTCATCCAAAACCACTCGGGACTTGGGCAGACCGGTGGTGCCGCCGGTTTCAAACACATAGACCGGATTGCCCTTGAGGCCCCGCGGAACCCAACGATCTACCGGCCCGCCCCGGAGCCACTCGTCCTCAAAGGTTCCAAAGAGGTGAAGATCCTCGAAAGTGTGGACATCCTTCAGGGGATTGAATTTGTAGCTTTTGGCTTTTTCGAGCCAGAACGGGGTTCCGGTGTCGGGGCTGAAGTGCCAGGCAACCGTATCACGGACATGCTGGTCGAGTTGTTCCTTGGCTTTTTTCACCTTGGTTTCCAGGGACACCGTGGCGTCAAACCATTGGGCGGGTGAGAAATAGTCGTTGAAACCCTTGTTGCGCTCGTACTTGGACACGGAGAAGACCTCTTTGGAAAAAAATGCGGTTAGCGAAGCTTACTTGCCCCGAATGGCGAATAGTGTGGTTCCGTTATGGATGTAAATCGTGCTGCCATCGACCGTGGGGCCTGCCTTGATCGATTGTTCCATTTCGATTTTAGGCAGTTCCTTCTTCTCTTTTCCATGAGCGAAAAGGTAAAGGTCGCCGGAATCGGTTCCCACGAAAACCTTCCCGTCGGCGACAACAGGCGATGCCCAGGTGCCGTCCTTCAGGTCGTGGTCCCAATATTTCTTGCCGGTTTTGGCGTCGATGCAATGGACGAATCCGTCGAGCTCGGCGGCATAGACCAGACCATCGGCGACGGCGACGGTGCTGAGCGTGCGGCCGAAATGGACTTCACGCCCATCCTCGGGTTTCGGTTCGACCTTTCCACCCAAATGCCAAACCAGTCCCGAGTTGGCGTTGGCGCCCCCGGATTTGAAAGAGTCATCCGGAGGGGTCAAGTCGGTGAATTCGCCCGGCTTGGCCTTTGACGGATCGATACAGAAAAGGTGTCCCACTCCCGGACCATCATCGGGATTGTTGCCGGTTCCGATGTAGATGAGCCCCTCATGGAACACAGGGTTCACCATGAAATAGCTGCGATCGCCACGGCCACCCGGTTTGAATTCGGCTTTCTTGGGGTTGCCGTCAAATTTCCAAAGCTTCTTGCCCGTTTTGGCATCAAAACCATAAAGAACCCCATCGCCGCCCGGGAAGGCGACCTGCCAGGATCCCTTGAGTTCATAAGCCGCCGGGTTACCCCATTGGCCTTCCATAATTGCTTCACCCGGCGAGGAGTCCTGCCAAACCACTTTGCCGGTGTTTTTGTTCACGGCGACAAAGCTCGGGGCTTTGGGTTTGGGTGGTTTGTGGCTGCCGTGATCGACGCCGTTTCCGGTCAAAACATAAACCAGATCGCCCACAACCACAGGCGAAGACATCGCCAAATAGCAGGGAAAAACATCGAGATCCTTGATCATGTCAAGGGTCCAGAGGACCTTGGCTTTCGTCCCCTCGCCGGTGCTGGAAACGCAAACAAGTTCCGCGCGGTTGGAGACATAAAAGACTTTGTCCCCATCCACGGCGGGGCTGGAGGCGATTCCCTGCTTGGGCCAATCATTCAGATCGGGATCGGGGAGTTTGTCGTGGACATTTTGCCAGAGGAACTTTCCGGTCGCGGCATCAAGGGCATACATGATCCCCTTGTCGCCTGTGACCGCCGGATCCTTGGGGCGTTCGTTGTTGGAGCCGATGAAGACCTTTCCACCAGCCACGACGACGCCACCATAGGTTGTGGTTCCCAGGTCGGCGCTCCAGAGGATATTCTTTTGGGAGCCTTTTTTGATCGACCAGGTCGAGGGGAGGTCCTTGCCCGCCGGGTTGGCCATGTTCCGGGAAGGGGTTCCGCCCAACATCGGCCAATCCGCCCGACTGAAACCGGCCAAACAGACACCACCCACCGCAAGCGCGGTCCAGAATCGCTTTTTCATTCCGGGAGCTCCCAAATTCCGAGATTCCAACTTGTGGGGTGAGGATTGTGCGGCGCGGACAAATACCGAGCCGCGCTTCTGATTGATCCGGTTGAGGCGGACCAATCAGACACCTTTCCTACCGGCGCAAATCGCCGGTCCCAAACTATTTGGCGCCGATGGAAATAAGGCGACAAGGATTTTCGGTGATCATCAGGATGTTGCCATTGATCGCGACCGGGGTGGCGCGAATCTTGCACTTCATGTTGATGGTCTTGAGGAGCTTCTTGGTTTTGCCGTGGGCGAAGATGTGCATCTTGCCCGCCTCGTTGCCGATGTAGATCTTCCCATCGACCCAAAGGGTGCTCGACCAGGTGTCCGCGCCCATGTCGTGGTCCCAATACTTCTTGCCTGTCTTGGCGTCGATGCAGTGGACCCAGCCATCGTATTCGGATGTGTAAAGGAGACCATCGTGCACGGCGCAGGTGCTCATGGTGCGACCGAAGAAGTAGTTGCGCTCGTAGTCTTCGCCCGCCTGGCCACCATAGTGCCAAACCAGTCCGCTCTTGGCGTTTGCGGGATCTTTGGGATTGTATTTTTCGTCCCTGGGGGACAGGTCCTTGTCGGCTCCGGGTTCCTTGGAGATATCGATGCACCAGAGGTGGCCTACGCCCTTGTCGTGCTCGGGGTCCTGACCCACGCCAATGTAAAGGAGGCCATCCGCGACCACGGGGGTGGAAACGAAGTCGTTCCGGGTCCCCTCGCCGCCGAGTTTGTAGAAGGACTTTTTGGGGTTGCAGTCAAACTTCCACAAAAGCTCTCCGGTTGAGGGCTTGAAGCCATAGACCCATCCGTCGCCACCCGGAAAAATAATCATCGGTTTGCCGTTGGGTTCGGCATAAACCGGGTTGGACCATTGGCCGTGCATCAGGAGCTTGCCCTGGTCAACGAGGGCCTTGATATCAACCGCGTTGCCCTGGGCCTTGCGGGCTTCCACCAGGCTGGCGGAGGGGAGATTGCTGGACCAGAGGACTTTGCCGCTGTTCTTGTCGACCGCGAGGAAGCTCGGGGCCCCGGGTTGGGGGATGTTGATGTGCCCCTCGTCCACGCCGTTGGAGGTGACAAGGAAAAGGATGTCCCCAAGAATCAGAGGCGAACAGGTCGCCAGATTGTGCGGGAAAACATTCAGTTCCTTGATCATGTCCAGGCGCCAAAGAACATCGGCATCACCCGGAGTGGTGTACTTTTCGTCCTTTACGCCCTGGTTGCCATTCTTGAGGCCTTCCACATCCGCGCAAATCACCTCGCAGCGATTGGAGACATAGTAAAGCTTGTCGCCTTCAACGACCGGGCTGGAACAGATGCCTTCGCGGGGCCAGTCGTTGACGCGGCCGGCGGGAAGTTTGTCGTGGACGGCCTGCCAAAGGAGTTGGCCTGTCGCCTCGTCAAGACACATGAGGATGCCCTTGTCGCCTGTGACTTTGGCGTCGCGGGGTTTGTCATTGTTGGTGCCGATGAAGATCTTTCCGTTGGAGATGATCGGGCCACCATAGGCCTTGGAACCCAGTTCCACGGACCAGCGGATGTTTTGTTCCTTGCCCGGGTCGACCGACCAGTCGGCGGGAACATTCTTTTCCACCAGATTGACCAGGTTGCGAGCGACGGTGCCGCCGAACATCGACCAATTGCGCTTGGTGACTTCGCGAACCGCGGCGGGTGCCGCAGTGGTGTTGACCGCCTGGGTCGTTTCGCTGGTCATGAAGATGCTGGTCACCGCTCCGCCAAATACGACCGAAGTCGCGGCGGCCAAAAGCCAGTTCTTCCTTCGTTTGTTGCCGTTCATGCTTCGCGCTCCTTAAAAACTCTTATTTGAATCTGTTATATGTTGGTGATTGAGGGCGCCGTTACCGGGCCTTGTTGGGGGTGATGGTTACCCGGTCATAGTAGATGTCGCATCCGGGTTGGTTGTCCAGGATGCCGGCGGCGTATCCGTAGATCGCGGCGGAGCCGTTGGCGTTGACGATGGGGTCCGCAAACTCGACATTCCAGTTTTCGGGTTCCTTTTCGTCCTTGGCCCAGGCTTTGCCCTTGGCGACACCCTTGCCATCGGCGCCAACCTCGACGGTCAGCTTGAGGCGGTACCAGGTCCCGGGTTTCCAGGGGAAGCTGATTGTCTTGTCCACCCGGGGAAGGGCGTCCCACGAGACCAGGCGAAGTTGTTGGGTGTTGCCCGCCAGCATGAGGGTGTAGCGGTTGGCCACAACTCCCACATCGGGAAGGTCATCGCGAACCTTTGTGCCCATCACATCCGACTCGATGGTGTAACCGGTGCTGGAGGGAGGGGTGATGTAGGCGTTCGCGCGGGAAACAAGCGGACTTGGGTTGGTGTTGATCTTTTTCAGGACCTTCTTGTCACCCAGTTGAACGATCTCATATTTGCCCTGACAGTTCACCCAGCCACCAGGAGTGCGCTTTTCGGGAATGTTGGCAAAGTTTGGAGAGTAGGGGAGCTTGGGGACGACGCGAACGCGACCATAACCGCTCACCTTGCCCACCGAGGCGATCACGCGACCAAATTGGGCGGGAGGTTGGGCCTTGATGGTAAGGTCGGTTTTCATGCCGGTCGCATCGGAAAAAGTCGCGCCCAAAACCGGAGGAGGCGTGGTGGCCGCTGGGGCGGGACCCGCCTTGGTTTGCGCGGGGGGGGCGTTGCGG
>CAWUOD010000135.1:0-7445 GCA_963923115.1 uncultured Singulisphaera sp. | reverse complement strand
CCAAAATCATCCAAATCGTCCGTCCGGATGTCCTGCTGGTTAATGAAATGGACTACGACTTTGGATCCGGGATGAATTCTCCAAAGGGGCAAAACGCCAGGTTGTTTTTTGAACGCTATTTGGCGATTGGACAGGGAGATCAAAAACCCTTGGAGTTTCCCCATGTCGTATTTGAACCCGTCAACACAGGTGTGCCATCCGGCCTCGACCTCAATAATGACCAAAGGACCGATGGCCCCGAAGACGCTTTTGGCTATGGAAAATATCCGGGTCAATACGGAATGGCACTCTATAGCCGATTTCCTGTCGAACGGTTGGGGATTCGCACTTTTCGGAAACTGCTTTGGAGCGCAATGCCGGGAAATCTTCTCCCTGACGGAAAACTGGGGAAGCCTGTTTTCTACACCGGGAAACAAGCGGAAATCCTTCGGCTTTCGAGCAAAAGCCATTGGGATGTACCGATTTCTTTGGATGGAGTGACAATTCACTTTCTCTGTTCCCATCCGACTCCCCCGGTTTTTGATGGCCCCGAGGACCGTAATGGGAGGCGCAATCATGATGAGGTCCGGTTTTGGGCGGACTATATCACCGGGAATGAAAAAGCCTCGTATATTGTCGACGACAATGGGAAAAAAGGTGGGCTCGGATCCCTGGATCATTTTGTGCTGATCGGGGATCTCAATGCCGAACCCGTAAGGGGCGATCCCGTGGATGGGAGAAGGGTCACGGACCTTTTTTTAAAGCATCCGAGAATTCAGGATCCCCGTCCCCAATCCCGGGGGGGCTCCGAGGCAAATGGACCAATCCTTGTAGACTATAGACCTTTTCGAACCCATTCCTTCGGAAGGCTTGACTATGTCCTTCCTTCAAAGGAAATGGTTGTGAAGGAAAGCGGCATTTTCTGGCCCGCGCTTGGCGAACCTCATCGTAAACTTGTGGATGAGCCCAATGCCGCCAGCGATCATCGTCTTGTGTGGCTGGATTTGCAGGTTGGCAACGGTGCAAAATGAAGTGTAACTGGATCCTGATATTAGGAATTTTTGGCCTGAGTCTCAACGCGGCGAGTGGGGTCCGGGCACAAAACCGAACCTATCGGATCCTGTCATACAACATTTATCATGGGGAGGGGATGGATGGAAAAATTGACCTTCCCAGATTGGCGAAGGTAATCAAATCGACTGAGCCTGATTTGGTCGCTTTGCAGGAAGTGGACCACATCAATCGTCGGACCGGCATGGTGGACCAGACCGCCGCGTTGTCAAAACTCACGGGGTTAAATGGGCGCTTTGGGCGTCAAATTGACTTTATGGGAGGCCAATATGGACAGGCGATCCTCAGCCGGTTTCCCCTTGGTGAATCCACCATTCATATTCTTCCCGGAACTCCGGTCAGGGAGACCAGGATCGCTTTTGAGGTGGTGATCAGGGATCCTTCAGGCGATATTTCCTTTGTCTCCACCCACCTGCATCACAACAACAAAGTGTTTCGTGAACAACAGGCGACGACCCTCAACGACATATTTGAAAAGGTTTCCAGGCCCGTTATTCTTGCCGGAGATCTGAATGCAAATCCCGATTCAAAGCCGATTGGGATTCTGTTGAAGGGATGGAAGAACGCCACTACGGGCAAGGAGCTTTACACATACCCGTCAAAAAAACCTAAAAACCAGATCGATTATGTTTTTGTAAGGCCGCGTGACAAATTTCGTTTGTTGGAAACCAGGGTCATTCCCGAGGACATGGCATCGGACCATTTGCCCATTCTTGCGGTTTTGGAACTGACTCCCTGATTGCGAAATCGCTACCCAGGAAGGTATGGCCGGATTTGGACGGGTTTTACCCACGCCCGGATTGGCATACCGAAAGATCAAGGTTTTGCGCTCCGTCCCATGCCTCCTGGGTGCCAATCGGATACCAGAAGTTTGCCGAAACCACACGGACCGGACCTTGGGCGATTGCCTTGTTCACAAAATCGGTGATCTCGTATTCGCCCCTTGGTGAGAGTTCCAAAGGTTGTCTTAGTACATCAAGGGGGAAGACATATGCGCCTGTGTTGGCGAGATGCGTCCCTGTGATCTTTGGCTTTTCGACGAGTTTCTCCAGCGTCCCATCCGCCTTTTGAAAAGCGATCCCGAATTTTTCCGGGGTTTCCACGGGATGGCAAAGCACTCCCGGGCCACCCGAGGCGAGCGTTGCGATGTCGGCGGCTCCAAAAAGATCGTCACCATTCAAAACAAGGACGGTTTCTGATTGGAGATTATCAAGACAACTTCGGATGGCGTCGCCCGTTCCCCGGGGTTTCGCCTGAAAAATTTCTATCGCATCGGGTATGTGATTTTGTTTGGCAAGATAGTCTCCCACCTGTTCCCGAAGGTAATGGGTTACCACGAGCAATCTGTCCACATGGGGGGGGAGGGCGCTGATTATCAAATCGAGAATGGGCCGGCCCTGAACTTTCAGAAGGGGCTTGGGAGTGGTTAAAGTGTGTGGGCGAAGGCGCGTGCCCAGTCCAGCCGCAAGAATCACCGCATCCATTTTGCCTCTTCCTTATGCCCCGGGTTATCCAAACTGTTCGTCCAAACTCCGCCCGGGGTTTATTTTTTTCGTTGTTTTGGTTTGGCAAAAGGTGTTGGCTGGGAACTTGGGGATACTTGCTCAGCTTCCGGTTTGGGTTGTGCCAAAGCAAGGAATCGCTCCTGGCTTCGCACCGGAACTTCACCCGCCTTGGGCTTGATCCGAACATAGGTTCCATCAGGTTGCAGGAGGCGGGCTTTCACATTATCTGCCAGCGTGATCTCGAGAATTTCGTCTATGATCCGGGTTTTCAGTTTGGGATCAAGGATGGGGAAGACCACCTCCACACGCCTGGACAGATTGCGGTCCATCCAGTCCGCGGAGCCGACATAAACTTCCGGATTGCCGTTGTTTCCAAAGTAGAAGATCCGGCTGTGTTCCAAATAGCGGTCAATGATGGAGACCACGCGAATATTGTCGCTAATGCCGGGGATACCTGGCCGAAGCGCGCAAATGCCCCGGCAGACAATGTCGATTTTCACCCCGGCCTGGGACGCACGGTAAAGCGCCTGGATTACGGCGGGTTCCAAAATCCCATTGATTTTGGCGATAATCCGGCCATTTTTTTTGGCTTTTTGGTTTTCCGCCTCGCGGACAATTTTTTCCAGCATGAAGTTTTGGAGTCGGGATGGGGCAACTATCAGTTGCCTCCATCTTGGAGGTTCGCAAAACCCTGTCAGGTAATTGAATAGGTCGGAGGCATCCTCACAAAAATCATCGCGACAGGTGAAAAGACCCATGTCGGTGTAAAGGCGGGCTGTCTGGGGGTTGTAGTTCCCCGTTGCAAGATGCACATACCGTCTTATTCCATCATCCTCCCGCCGAACCACCAGGGCAACCTTGCAGTGAGTCTTCAATCCGACAAACCCGAATACAACATGGACTCCCACTTTTTCCAGTTCCCGAGCCCAAAGTATATTGCGCTCCTCGTCCAGCCGCGCCTTGATTTCAACCACGGCGGTGACTTGTTTTCCATTGTCGGCCGCGCGCTGCAAGGCCCTTACAATCGGAGAGTCGCTGGATGTCCGGTAGAGGGTTTGTTTGATTGCCAGAACCTTTTCGTCATTTGCCGCGGCCTCGATGAAATCCACCACATGCCCAAATGATTCATATGGGTGATGCATGAGGATATCCCCTGCTTTGATCGCTTCCCAGATGTTGTGGGAGGCAACAATTTCGGGAACAGGTTGGGGCACCTGAAGGGGATCCCGGAGATGCGGGAATCCCGGAAGGCCATGGATCTGGAAGAGGCCTGTCAAATCAACAAGGCCCGGAATGCGGAAAACTTCCATTGGGTCAAGATCGAGGGCCTGCACCAGGAACCGTTCGGCTTCAGCGGGCGCCCGGCCCTCCAATTGAAGGCGCACGGCCATGCCTCTGCGGCGTTTGCGGATTTCTTCCTCCACCGCTTTGAGCAAATCCTCGACCTCGTCATCGTCGATTTCAAAATCGCTGTTTCGGGTAACTCGAAAGACGCTGGAATAAAGGATGTCCATTCCCGGAAAAAGGTCAGGAAGGTGTTGCCGGATTACCGACTCCAAAGGAACGAAAATCTGTTCGTTGGACCTGTTTTGGTGGCAAAAGTTGACGAAACGCGGAAGCACTGCCGGAACCTGGACAACCGCAAAAACAGGTTCATTGCTTTGCTTGCGGGCCAGTTTCACCACCAGGTTCAGCGATTTGTTGAGCAGGTGAGGGAAGGGGTGTCCCGGGTCGATCGCCAATGGAGTCAGAACCGGAAAAATCTGCCCCCGAAAAATCCTGGCGACTTGTTCCCTGTCTTCCTGGGTCAGGTCTTCCTGATTGCGCAGCGCGATTCCCTCCTTCAAAAGGCCCGGAAGGACCTCGCAAGAAAGGCATTTTTGCATGGTGTCGCTAAGGTCGCGAACAAACCCCCCAATCCTTTCCAGTTGCACCGTGACCGGAGTTCGATCTGCACCCGAGCCGAATGCCACACCCGATTGTTTTTTTTGCTGGAGGCCACCAACCCGAACCATGAAGAACTCATCCAGGTTCGATTCGGTGATCGCCAAAAATTTCAATCGTTCAAGAAGCGGAACAGTAGGGTCCTGGGCTTCCTCGAGAACTCTGCGATTAAATTGAAGCCAACTCAATTCCCTGTTCAAATAAAGATCTGCGGCATCCAACGGGGTGTCGGAGGCGGGAATAGCAAAAGTATTTTTATGTGCGGAATTCATAAGTTTATTTTCGGATGTGTTCCTGGATTTCCAATAGACGGCCGTGCCGCACCAGGAAGCTTCACTTTCCTTTCACTTTCCGGAGTCGACATGTTGGACCCCAGGCTCAAATACTTATCCCACAAACAGGTCCGGGAGAATAGTTGGGATCTTGCCGTACTCCCATTTGGAGCCACAGAACCCCATAATTTTCACCTTCCTTACGGAACAGACATATTTCAGGTTGAGGAAATTGGTCGTCGGGGTTGTGCCAAAGCCAATGCCCAGGGGGCAAAAACCCTTATCCTCCCCGCGGTGCCTTTTGGTGTTAACACCAATTATTTCCAAATTCCTGGTGGACTCACTCCCGGCCTCAAGCCGTCCACCCTGTTGGCGATTATTCGGGATGTGGCCACAGCCTTGTCCAAACAGGGTTTGCGGAAACTGGTTTTGCTGAACGGTCACGGTGGAAATGAACTCAAGCCCTTTTTGCGCGAGCTGTTCGATGAGTTGCCTATTTTTATCGGCTTGATCGATTGGTTCAGGATGGCCGGCGACCTTTGCAAGGCAACCCTAACCGATCCCGGGGAACACGCGGATGAGCTGGAATCCAGCCTGATGCTGGCTTTGCGCCCGGAACTGGTCGATATGGCCGTGGCGGATGACGGTGCCGCTCTTCCTTCCAAAGTCCCATCCGTAAACAAAGGCTGGCTTAGTGTTTCACGGCCTTGGCACCTGGCCACAACCGGAACCGGCATTGGTTGCCCACACAAGGCAACCGCGGAGAAAGGGCACTCCCTGTTGGAGTCCTCCAGCGATCGACTGGCCAAGGTCCTGCTTGAGCTTTGTCAGGTTCCCTACACTCCAGGATTTCCCTGGTGAGTCTTTTCCTTTCGACCCCTGTTGGCGGCACTCCCCACTTAGGATCAAGAGCGAACGGGGCCGAATAGGTTCATGGCCCTGGCGAAAAGCCTGAAAAAAAAAGAGGCGGGCCTTCCATTCAGGTTGGTCCGCCTCCCTCTTTTATTTTTACAACCGCGATTAGCCAAGCTTTTTGGCGGCGCCAACCAATTCGGAAAGGTGTCCTTCCGCATCCCGGTTTTGTTGGTGTGTGGCCTCTTTCAGCCCAGCCTCGCCGATGGCGATTGCTTCTTTGCCTCGCTTCATCCCAAGGAGCATTTCCGTTGCGCGGGCAACGATGGACAGTTCCTTTGCGTGTTTGATTGCGGTTTCGGAAATCAGCTCTGCGGCTTCGTCCTGCTTTCCTTCCCTGGAAAGAACCTGGGCACGAGCCAAATCCAGATCCGCTGCTTTGGCACCATTGTTGTGCTTCCGGTCGAAATCGGCACCGGCGATCAGAATTTCGATTGCCTCGGCAAGGGCCCCGGCGCTTGCTTTTCTGCGACCGAGGAACAAGTGGGCTTGGGACCGATCGGTAACCTGGTTGGGAGGCAAGGCGATGAGTTTTGTCGCCAATTGGGCGGCATCCTCGTCGCGATCATGGTGCCGCGCATCCCTGAAAGCCTGATCCAAAGAGGTCGCATCATCCTCCCCGGGAACTGTTTGGGTAGGGGATGCTATGGTTTTTTGTGCCTCGCCTCCCAGCCCAAGAAGTCCTTTTAGGCCATTGGAATCAAAGCCAAAATCGGTTACCAACGACTTTGCACCCTCGATGTATTTGATCAAGCCCAGGGTGAGGGCTCGTCCAAGTGGGGTGGTGATTGCCTGTTTTGGGGATTTGTCCCCCAAAATCTTGAGAGGTGTTGTGGTCCACTTTTCGGTGATGAAGGATTTAACATTTTCGCCCTGTTTGGCTTTCAGAGCGATCTCATCCGTGTTGGCGGTCAGGTTGACCACCGCCAAATCGCGGAAGGGATCAGAGAGATTCCCCACCAAAAGGTTTTTGCCTTCGTTGATTGCCAGTCCCAGGGCTTGGCGGGCCGAATGGGCCAGTTCTGACCCCGCTTTGGCATCAAAAGTTCGCAGCTGCAATGCGCCGGGAGAGGCATTGAGCGACCCCAGTATGTGTGCGTATTGGGGAGTGTTATCCCCAGCCACAAGCAGTGCGGAAAGTGGTTTCAGGAGAAACCCGGTGATGCCTTGTTCCTCGGGTTGACGGGGAAAGGGAAGGAATTGTTTCTCCTCCATCAATTTCTGAATGAATGGGATTAGCTTGTTGGGATCCCTGGCGGGCAGGAGGAAGAGGTGGTCCAGGAAATCGGATTTCTGCTCGAGCCCATTTCCGCATCGAAGGACAATGGAAAGTCCCGTCGCCACGATAAGACGACCTTCATCAGATTCCAGCTGGAAGTATCTTTCCAATGCTTCCAAAGCTTTGGCGTTATTCCCGGTCATGGCTTGGGTAAGTGCCATGTTAAACCAGGCCGCGGTATCGTTTTTATCCGAGGCGGTAAGCTCCTCGAACATTTTCGCCATGCCGCTTAGTCTGCCTCCACCGAGCGTTTTGGCCGCCTTGTTCCAGGCGGTTTGGCGTTCACGCGTTGCCGGGGGGGGAAGCAAACTGTAATCGCGCTTTGCGGCTTCGCAAAGCCCGCTGTTTGGTCCAAATTGTTCTTCAAAAAGTTGTTTTGGTTCGGCCGCTGTCGAGTCGAGCTTGAGTATCATCTTGAGGGCCACGCGAGCGGCAATAGGCCGGTTCTGTGCCATTTCACCTGTGAAAATCAGGTGCAAAACG
>CAWUOD010000134.1:0-7541 GCA_963923115.1 uncultured Singulisphaera sp. | reverse complement strand
AAGGGCATGAAGCCTTTCATATACTTCTGGCAATTTTTCGGCATCCTTGCCCCCGGCCTGAGCCATCCCCTTTGGACCGCCCCCCTTTCCACCCACAATAGGGGCCAATTCGCCAACAAGCTTTCCAGCCTCAACCTTGTCCTGAATTTCCAAGCTAACAGATGTCATCAAACCAACCTTGCCATCATCCACCCAACCCACGGCAACCACGCACCGTCCAGCTTTTGTCCTGATTCTATCCATCTGCGCTCTCAATTGATCAACCGGGGCCGCTGGGACAGTACCACCCAAAACCAGGACATCCCCCACTTTTCGGGCCCCTTCAAGCAATTTGTCAAAAACAACCTGAAGGTCACCCCCCGCAACCTTGCTTGCGCCACTTTTCAATTTTTTCACTTCCTCCAGCAAGGCATCTACCCGGGCCGCAATATCCTCCGCCCGACAATTGAGTTTGGCAGCAACATCCTCAACAAGAGAGTTGATTTTTTGGGAATGACGAACCGCGGGCTCTCCCGCTGCGCAGGTCAGGCGCCGAATTCCTTTTCCAACCGCCTCCTGGGATACCACCCGAAATGATCCAGCCTCACCAGACCTGGAAAGGTGCGTGCCACCGCAAAACTCAACAGAGCAATCTTTCCCGATTATTGCCGAATCATCTGCTCCAACTATCACCACACGGACCGGGTCAGGGTATTTTTCACCAAAAACAGCGCGAACCCCCGGCAAATTCTTCGCTTCAGCCAACGGCATAACCTTGGAAATAACCGGTAAATCATCCTGGATTAGTCGATTGACGATTAGCTCCACTTCACGAATTTGGTCGGGAGACAGGGCTTTATCATGGGAGAAGTCAAAGCGTGTTTTATTCCCATCAACCAATGATCCTTTTTGGTCAATATTCGGCCCCAAGACCTTTCGAAGGGCTAAATTTAGCATGTGAGTTGTAGTGTGGTGGCGCATTGTTTGTTTGCGGACGCCATCGATTTCCGATACGGCATTTTGTTCCACTTCGATTAAACCTGATTCCACAAAGCCCACATGAAGAACCCCATCACCCATTCGCTGGGTGTCATCCACCCGAAAAACTCCCGTTTCGGTACGAATCAGACCACTGTCCCCTACCTGCCCACCTTGTTCCGCATAAAAGTTGGTTTTATCCAAAAGCAAGGCGGCCTGAGCGCCACCGGACAGCGAACCAACCCGATGAATAGTGTCGCCCTCAATCCAGCCAAGGACTTTAGCCCCAACAAATTGAAAGGAGCCATGCTTTGGTGAATCATCCGTCTGAGGCATATCGCCTTTAACCGCACTTATGGTTATCTTTTTGCGATCTTTTCCCGATTCCTGACGAAAATCGGCCATTCGCTTTTCATATCCATTTAGGTCAATTTCAAGCCCGGCCTCTCTGGCCATTTGAGAGGTGATATCGGGAAATAATCCATAAGTGGTATGAAGATCAAAAGCGTCCGACCCCGAAATAATCCTTCCGCCGCCGGCAATTGTCTTTGCGGCCACATCACCAAACAGTTTCAAGCCCCGGTCAAGTGTGCGGAGAAACGACTCTTCTTCTTCATAAATAACCTTGGCGACCAAGGCAGCCCGTTCGGTTAAATCGGGGAATGCGCCTTCCATCAAATGCACAACGGTGGGCACAAGCTTATGCAGAAATGGTTCCTTTGTGGAGAGATATTGTCGACCGTAGCGCTCTGCCCTTCTTAGCATGGATCGAAGCACATAACCCCGTTTTTCATTGGAGGGAACCGCTCCGTCGGTTATCGCAAAAACCAACGCCCTAATATGATCGGCAATTACACGGTATGCCGTATCCTCAAGGCTTTTCAGAGAGCCTCCGTAAGGTTTTGCCCCAGTTATTTTTTGGATGGCATCAAAAATTGGAGTAAAAACATCAGTATCGTAATTGCTATCTTTTCCCTGCAGAACAGCGGTCACCCGTTCAAAACCCATTCCAGTATCGACATGTTTCGCCGGTAGTGAATCCAGTTTCCCATCAGCCCGACGATTGAATTGAATAAAAACCAGGTTCCAAATTTCCATTACCTCAGGAACACCAGCGTTTACCAATTTGCCTCCTGAGTAATCGGGCGTGCGATCAATATGCACCTCCGTGCATGGACCACATGGACCAGTATCACCCATCTCCCAAAAATTGTCTTTTTTATTCCCCAAATGGATATGGGTTGGGTCCAATCCAGGCTGTTGCCGCCAAAATTCCGCCGCTTCCTCATCAGCGGGCACACCGTTTTCAGGGTCACCCTCAAAAACTGTCACATGAAGCCTTTTTGGATCCAGTCCCCACACTTTGGTCAGGAGTTCCCAAGCCCAGGTGATTGCCTCCTTTTTGAAGTAATCGCCAAAAGACCAGTTCCCTAACATTTCGAAAAATGTGTGGTGGTAGGTGTCGCGGCCAACATCATCAAGGTCATTATGTTTGCCGCCAGCCCGGATACACTTTTGGGTATTTACGGCCCTTTTGTAGGGGCGGGTTCCCGTTGCAAGAAACACATCCTTGAATTGGTTCATCCCTGCATTTGCAAAGAGAAGGGTTGGATCCTCAAGGGGTACAACGGGACTGGATGGGACAAAAGTGTGTCCGCATCTCTTTACAAAAAACTCGATAAAGTCCTGCCGTATTTCCTGACTGGTTTTCATGACTCATAAACTCCTGATGATTGAATTTTTTCAGCAAAATTAGTTTTCAGCCGCCGCCTTTCGGGCAACCTCCTGAATGACTGCTAAAGGGACACCAAAATCCCGGGCGACCCGGGCACAATCTTCGTATTCCGGGTGAAAGGTACTTTTTTCTTTCAATTTCCGAACTTTGCATCGGATTGGCCCATACTCTGTGGGAACGATTTTGGACTCCCTTGGAATTGTCACACGATCCATTTCATGTCGCCTGATTCCCAGCGTCCGGGATTGGGCAAAAATTGTTGACTCGATTTGATTCCGGTCCTCCTCAGAGACCAAAACGGATACTTCCTGGGCCGGGCGACCCTTTTTCATAAAAATTGGGGTTATCCAAGCATCTAAAGCCCCTTGCTTCATCAACTCTTCCATAAGAAAGGCGATTTGCTCAGGAGTCTGATCATCCAAATTTGTTTGAAGAAGCAGGACCCTATCGGAGTCTGTTTCATGATTGGTTGGGGTATACAACTCACCCAAAAAAAGACGGACCA
Source organism: uncultured Singulisphaera sp. (assembly GCA_963923115.1). Lineage (GTDB taxonomy): Bacteria > Planctomycetota > Planctomycetia > Gemmatales > Gemmataceae > SYLG01. The sequence continues at coordinate 4,344 of CAWUOD010000134.1, read as the reverse complement.
AATTCGGATGACTGAGAAAGGTTTTGGTTCCAGCACCCAAACCAATTTTGGAAATTTTCATCAAAGGCAATGGGCCAAAACCTTGAACGAGGGTTTTAACCAAGGCGGCCCCTGTTGGGGTTGTTAATTCGCCAATCCCCGGGCTTGGACCAAGGGGAATCCCTTCCAAAAGAAAGGCCGTAGCGGGGGTGGGAACAGGCATCAGTCCATGATCGCATTTAACAGACCCGCTGCCGACGGAAATGGGTGATGCCTCAATTCGATCCAACCCAAGGAAATCCACCCCCACAGCAACACCAAGTATATCGGCGATACTGTCAAGGGCGCCAACCTCGTGAAAGTGAACCCGCTCAACAGGAATTCCGTGAGCTCGCGATTCCGCCTCGCCCAAATGGTTGAAAACTTGATGGGAGATCTGTTTTGCACGAGTGCTCAAAACAGAGTTGTCAATGAGTTCCCGTATTTCGGGCAAATAGCGGGCCCCGTTTTCCTCAGGCACATGAACATGGACCTTGACACCTTCCAATCCACACCTTTTGACCTTTTCGGCTTCAAGGCGGATGGGCAAACCGAGGGATTCGAGACAGGACTGAATCAAGCCAAGGGGAACCCCGGCATCAACCAACGCTCCCAGGGCCATATCCCCGGAGATGCCGGCAAAACAATCGAAATAACCTACTTTCAAATTCCCCTCCTTCAAGCGTCTTATCTTATCCATTGGATTGCGCTTGTCGAAGGAAACATATTGCCTTCGTTGAAAGGATTGGCCGCAAAGGGAATTAGTCCCCTCCCGAAAACAACTTTTTTGCAAATTCACTCGGTTAAAAAGTGGCTAGGGCGGGACTTGAACCCGCACGCTTTACAGCACAGGCTTCTAAGACCTGCATGTCTGCCAGTTCCATCACCTAGCCAGAAAACTGCTCTCCTACCTAGGGTAGTTTAGGTGCTTTTTCAAAAACTCAAAAGTCCCAACGCCATAGATTTCATGTCCACCCGGAAAAAATTCGATTTCCGTTTTGTGGGGAATTTTCAAACGGGCATAAACCTCGCGGATTTTGGCGTACTCTGATGAAATCATTGAATCGATCCCCACTCCATCATTATGGCCTCTTTCCACCATGAAAGGCCTGGGAGCGATGAGCCAACCCATCTCTGCGTAATTGAATGTGGAACCGAGATTAAATTCATACATCTCGTATTCCCCCGTATACATGTAACTTAAATATTGCCCCCAAGGCTCCCGATTTACATTTTTCCCAACCCACTCATTGAAATCCCCAGAGCAAATAGAAAGGCAATAGTCAGTCAAAATGGCGGGAACACGCATTGCTGTCTTGCCACCATAACTCAATCCGTAAAAACCCAGCCTATCAGGGTCAACCTCGGGACGGGTTTTTAGCCAGTCAAGGATTACCCGATGTTGCGCAGTAATGTAGGAAAAAATGGAAAGCCCTAGTGGGTTTGCTTTCCGTTGAAGTACCCGAAAAAGATCTTGGCCTATGTAAGGATTTTGGGGAGCAAAAACGATATAGCCCCGCTTGACCAACTGAACGCCAAAGCTGTTGTAATATGGTGTTTTTATCATTGGGTTGGTGACATCCTGGGGTCTACCCTCCAACCCATGTTGGCAAACAACAACTGGCCGTTTTTCTCCCTCCCTGATTCCTTTTGGAACAAGATAAATTCCCTGCGCGAAAACTCCTGGTGCAACCGGAAGGTCCATTTCCACCTCCCAACCGACAAATTCTGGTGTGTCGTAAATTTTCCGTGAGCGAGCCGGTTTCAAGGGCGGATGCGATCCCTGTCCAAGGTTTCCAATTACCTTGTCATGGAAAAACTGCCTGATTTTTGGAATTTCCTCCGTCCAATTACCGGATTGCGCAATTGAATTACCAGGAAAAAAGCCCATTCTCGTCCTATCACCTCTTTGCCAAAGGAGCTGGACATGATCACAAAGCTGATCCATCAAACGATCATGCCGACGATAGCCGTTTGCCCTAATGTCCTGGGGCTGGGGAATTGTCGGAGCAGATTTGGTGTGGGGCAAACTGCCAAACATTTTCTCCCAAACTTCATCATCCGAAGGGGCCAAGAACCAATCCGCATTTATCCCCAAAGACAATCGTTTTTCCTTGGCCAGATCAAATTCGGCTTTAACATCTTTGAGGTTGTAGCCCCCCAATTTCCCGGGTGCTGCGCCTGAGCGACCATTTTTGATTGCAGGGGGACCTTCGATCCAAGGACTTGATTGATTTGAAACGAAAAGCTGACGATTTCCAATTAATGCCGCGGTCCCCGCATCTCCAAATTCACTTACATAACTCCAAACATTTCGATAAATCGGCTCCTGCCAAACTGTTTCCCTCGGGGAGAAGGATCCTCCCAATCCGACCCTGCTTATTCGCTGGTCCAGGGCAGCAGCAGGAAGTGCGACAACACCCCCCTCACCCCATCCCCAAATCGAAATGGAATCATCTGGATCCCTGCTTCCAATGGCATCAATCAAGCCTAAAACCCTTTGGATTTCGTAACCGATAATGTGACGGCCCATTTCGAAAGCCATCCGGTAAACAAATTCCCTGTGCGGCTGATTTGTGAAGCGCCCAATCACTCTTGAACCAGAATTATCATCCCGGCGGTCAATCATTGCGACGACAAAAACTCGTGATCCTGATTTGGCCAAAGCACGGATTTTATTTGACTTCGATTCAGCTCCGGGAATCAGCCCAACCAAGGCCTCAGGCAGGTCATCCGCGTCCCCAAGAATGATTGTGGTTTTCCCGTTGGGAGTTTTGGGCTCAAGGAGCAATCCCTCCCCGTCCAGACGGGGCAGAACCGTCCATTTTACCGGGCTAATTGTAAAACCATCCGCCTCGGCTGGCCTGACTCCCAAGGGTAAAACAACTTCCACACCACCAATTCCCGTACGAGGATCAACCACGCCTAGGATTTCAGCCAATCGTTTTTTTTTATTCGAAGAGGAATTTAGTCCTCCATTGCCAACATACTCCCTCCTGGACGGAGCTTCACCAAGTCGTCGATCTAGGTCCGCACCGATCCGTTGAACCATTAGTGCCGCCGGATCAACCGACCCTAAACGCCAGGGATCCGTTCCCCCCATTTCTGCCTGTGCCGAAATTTTGGCGCTGCCAAAACCGGACAATATGTAAAGACCCGTAAAAACCAGGCCCAATTTAGTGAGGAAAAGAGATTTGCGCAAATTCACAAGGCACCAGCGTGTGTTGGACCGTAAAAACGGCGGGGCTGGACTGATTTGGGAAACTCCAGAGCCTTCAGGTCTGTTCCCCTTTCCTGTTATAGAAATACTTTGGTAGGGAATTTAGGTGAGGGGCATGGAAAGAGAACAAAAGACGGTACCCTTTTGGGTTTGGTTCAATTTGCTTGTGGTTTGGCTTTGCTGGGGAACAACCTACCTTGCCATTCGGGAAGGCGTAAGCGGAGAAAATGGACTACCTCCCCTGCTTTTTGCGGGAGCAAGAATCACTTTGGCAGGGGTCATACTTGTTGCTTTCCTTCTGGTTTGGAAAAAACAATTCATTTTGAATTGGCACCAAATTTGGCCAATTTGGCTAAGTGGGGTTTTTCTTTTTGTTGGTGGAAATGGGCTCTGCACCATTGCGGAAATGACCGTGGAAAGCGGCCTCGCCTCCGTTCTTATTGCGACAACACCACTTTGGCTCGCTTTGTTTGATGTGTTGTGGCCCGGCGGCGAGCGGATGAATTTGGCCAAATGGATGGGATTGGCGGCAGGATTTGGAGGTGTATGCCTGATACTCCTGGGCCCATCCATTATTCAATCGAACTCGATCACATCATTTTGGGAATGGGAAAGAGGAAATTTTATCGCGCTTGGATCCGCGTTTGCATGGGCGATTGGTTCAATCATTCAACGACGCCTTGCACCCAAAATCGACGCCATTCAGATCGCGGGCTGGCAGATGCTCACAGGTGGAGCCTCACTTACAGTATTGGGACTTTTGTTGGGGGAGTTCGCACTAATCACTCCAAATACCCTAAATTCGACAACCATCAGCGCATTCTTTTACCTTCTTTTTGTCGGTTCATTGCTGGGATTCGTGGCTTTTGTATGGCTCCTTCACCATACAACCCCGGCAATTGCTGGAACTTATGGATATGTAAATCCGGTTGTCGCTGTTTGGATAGGTTGGTTTTTGGGCGGGGAATCCCCCGGCTGGATCCTTGTCCCGGGCATGGCCCTAATCCTGCTTGCTGTTTTTCTGGTGCGTTTACCAAGCAAGAAAATATAAATCCATATAAAATTATTTAGTCGTCCCTGAAAAACCTTCCCAACCGAATTTTGGT
>CAWUOD010000133.1:0-7563 GCA_963923115.1 uncultured Singulisphaera sp. | reverse complement strand
TCGACAACAACCTGGCTAAAAACAATCAGTAATGCTCCTTTCACGGGAAAGGAACACTATCTCAATCTCCAAATCCCCAAAAATGCCTTGGAAAAATCCCAGCTGCGATCACTCTGTTGCATCCAGAAGGTGTCGATCCGGGGCTTGCCGGAAAAATGGCGGGAATTAGGCCAATAGGGCTATTGTAAAATGGGGGCTCCCGCCAAAAAAGTAATTCAACCTTCGCTGCCAAAGAAACCCCGGGGCCTGAAAGCAAATCTCCCCTATCCCAAACCCCGGGGGAGTTTCACCAAGAAAACTCATTGCGCCGACCATTTTTCCGAATCCTGAAAGCGGGTCAGGATGTCAACCTGCAACAAGGGTTCAATATGGTCGATTTCTGATTGGGTCTCTTCAAAGGAGCAATAAAGCTGACATTTCCTGTCATCGAATTCCGATTCATTGGTCCCGGCGGCCCACTCGCTGAAAGATTCGACAAGTCTCTCGATTCCCTCACGCGTGTTTGGCATCAGGTTCAAATCGCCGGACGGCATCCGGCTTTGGGCGCAAAGCCAACTGTAGGTTCCCAGGGCATCCTTCCACCCGACTTTTTTTTGGAGAACTTCCTGCACAAGGAACTGCTTCAGGCGAAGCCTTTCCTTCACCATCTCCCCAAGGTTTTCGAGTTGGCAGGCGGCATCCCTGATGGTCCGGATCTCATGGAGTGCGCCCATATATTCGGGTAGTTTGGCCTGAATGCCATTCCAAGCGGCAAAGGCGGTAAAGCAAAGGGTAAGAGCACCCAAAACACCCGCGATTCTGCGACCGGCTTCCAAAAACATCAAGCCATTCATCTGGTACTCCCTTTTGAAGTTCAGCCATTATGGGTTCCAAAATTCCCGGCCCACCCGATAAACATCACCTTCATGATGCTTCAAATGAGCTTTATCCTGTGTCACCCGGATGACCATTCGTTGGGAGAAAGGACTTCTGTCGGAAGGGACAGAAAACGAATTCGATCCTTTTTGAGGCGCTGACCGATTTCGGAAGATTATTGTTCAAATTCTGTGCCAATGAAGCTCAATACTCCTGGCCAGTAGGCTTAAATGCCACAAAAACACAAAAAATTCATTAACGAACCCTAAAAGCAAGCCTACTCTTGCATCCCTCGTGCCCAATTAGCAGGCAACCTCTGAAAGCAATCGCAAAAAAACTGTCGAACAGGGACAAAAAGAAAGGCTGCCCGTCTGGGCAGCCTGGGGGATTTTTAAAGCTTCAAAATCCTGGGAGTTATTCCCCTACCTTTCCGGTGGAGAGCTCATTGGCCAATTTCGGGGCATCGTACACCTTGAGGAGCGCCTCGGTGATGGCCTGGGAGCAAACCGAAACCGCGCGGGCTTCCTTGTCCGAATACGCAAAGTCGAGGACCAGCGACTGGATGTTACCATCGAAGATGAGCCCGACGACTTCGCCTTCCTTGTTGATGACCGGGCTTCCGGAGTTTCCACCAATGATGTCCGCGGTCGAGACAAAATTATAAGGAGTTTTGAGGTCGATCTTTTCTTTTCGCTTTTGCCAAAGATCGGGCAAATCAAAGGGAGGCTTGTTCTTTTGCTCGGCGCTTCGTTCATAAAGACCGGCGAAGGTCGTGAACGCGGGGACCTTTTTGCCATTCTCCTCGTAGCCAACCACGGCCCCATAGCTCAGGCGCAGGGTGAAGGTGGCGTCGGGATAGGTGTTGGTCCCATCCAGGGAGAAACGAACCCTGGAGATCTTGAGGTTGGCCTGGCTGGTTACCTCCTGAACCTCGTTTTCCATCCGCTTCCGAAGCGCACGGGCTTCGCCATCCACCGCTTTGGCAAGGATAATCAACGGATCGGTCGAGGCCTCAATGGCAGCGGCGCCGCCCTGATAAAGTTTTTTGCGCTCGGCGACATCCTTGAGCTTGGTACCGAGGACCAGTTCCGAGGCGCGGGCCTGGGGAGATTTGCCACCAAGGGCCGCTTTCACCAAAGGATGGTCGATTCCCATCTCCTCGGCGAAAAAGGTCAGACTATCGGCAAGTTTCACGATCTCGAAATCGGGATGGATCGCCTCTTCGGAGAAGAGGGAGAGCTCAAGGGATTCGCGGTTGGAATCGATGTATTCGCGAAGTTTTTCGGAGGCAGGCTTACCCTTTTCGGCGACAGCGCGAAGAATCGTCCGCGCGATCCCAAAAAGTTCGGAATTGAAGGCGGCGCCACCTTCAAGCATGGAATATGGCTTGATCAATTCCGCGCGAACCTTTTGCGCTTTGGCGATGGCGTCATAAGCCTTCAAGACTTCCGAAAATTCGGGATTCTTATCCGCCGCCTCACGAATGCGTGCCTCTTCGGCCTTTTTTCGCGCCATCAATTCGGGATCCATAAGTCCGGCCTGACCGCCCAGACGGGCCTTGCGGCTGTTTTGGGTTCCGAAAAGACTTTCTTTTGCGATCCGGGCGTTTTCCTCGCTCCGGGCGCTGAACGCCGTGTAGAGGACCTCGGCCCTGTAGAGTCTTTTGAGCAAAAACGGAAAGCCCACATCGCGGGAGTATTCCAGCTCGGCCATGGTGGCCAATCGGGTGGTCCGACCGGGGTGGCCCGAAACAAAAGTCAGCTCATTCTCCTTGCAGCCATCTTTCGACCACTTGAGATAATGCTCGACCTTCGCGGGTTTTCCGTCCTCATAAACGCGAAAGAACGCGACATCGAGATCGAATCGGGGATACTCGAAATTGTCCGGATCACCTCCGTAAAACGCGATTTGCTGTTCGGGCGCGAACACAAGCCGCACATCCGTGTACTTTTTAAACCTGTAAAGGTGGTAGACGCTTCCCTGGTAAAGGGTGATCACATTCGAGCGGAGACCGGTCTTTTTGAACGACTCGTCCTCGATCTTGTTGATGACGGCGCGACGGGCGCCCGCCGCGGCCGCAGGGGCCATCCCGTCTTTGACCGCGCCGTTGACCTGCGCGGTCACATCCTCGATCGACATGAGCACATTGAGCTCGGTCGCCTCGCACTTGACCTCGTCGCCAAACGATTTGGCATAAAAGCCATCACGATAATAGTTCTTGTCCTTGGTGCCCATTTTTTGGAGGGCGTCCGAGGCGACATGATGGTTGGTCATCACCAATCCATCGGCCGAGACAAACGAGCCCGAACCGCCCGAGTTGAACCGGACGGACGACTTCTGGACATGTTCCAGCCAATCCTTGGTGGGCTCGAAATTGTAACGGGACTTGATTCGACCAAGGGGCGGATTGGTGTACAGCCACATCCCCTCGTCACCAAAAAGCGAGGTCTCCCCCATGGCGCCCATCGTCATCATCGCCCCCACAAACAGCTTTTTCAGCCAGTTTCGGATCTGTCCCCGCATCAGGAAATCTCCACCTGTGAAATGGTTCCGGGAATCGGTTTCGTCGGCCCCATCCCTTCGCGCAATACCACCAGGCACAAACCTGTTGGGCGCAACCCTGTTGGGGCCCACAAGTATCATTTTTAGGTTGTTGTGAAGGTTCGGTCCGAAAAATCCATCCGGAAGGCCAACCAATCCGATCCTTGCCTCCAAGTCCTTGTCCCAGAAGCGATGGGACATTCCCACGGATTACTCCTGGTGAAACCCGGGTTTCATCCGACCTGGGGGAAAAAGGGAGCGAAGTTTTCTCAGCGGGGAATACCTTTGCCGGGGCTGGATTTGCGACTCGGGAATTTTGGGACCAAGAATCCAGGAAGCCATCAGGTCAAGGACTTCAGGGGAGATGGTTTCCTCGATTTGGCCATACTCACTCACGCCACCCGTCTTGCAATGCTGAAACAGGTGATTTAGCCCGGGGAATTCCCTTGTGGTGAGCAAGGTCGCCCGGGGACCCGCGAAGGCTTCCACGATAGCCGTGAGATTTTCCTTTGGCTTCACCTGAAGGTCTTTTTCGCCATTGAGCGCCAGGACAGGGCAATCGACTTTTTCCAGGGCGACCCGGGGATCATATCCCAAAAACCATCGCATCCATGGCACGGAAAGCTGGTTGATCAGGGGAGTCCAGGGCTTGATCGCGTCGGCGGCGGGTTTGGAGTTGCCTTTGTCCATTTCAAACTTTTCCGCGGCGGCTTTCATTTGTTCGACCGCTTCGGGTGTCGATTTCGCCGAAATCGCAATCGGAATCAGGGACTTGCAAAGCTCAAGCTGGTTTTCGACCAGCTTTTCCGCGCCCGGCTGCATCCGGCCAAAATCCCCCATTTGGCCACGCACGACTTTTTCTCCAGGTATTCCCGGCCCGGCAAGGAGGACAAGAAACGCAACCTCCCCGGGATATTTCCAGGCAACGAGCGGGCCGATAATCCCACCCTCGCTGTGACCACATATTCCGACCCTGGCGGAGTCCACACCCTCCTGCTTTTTCAGAAATGCCAGCGCTTCCCGGGCGTCGTCCGCAAAATCCCCGGTTGTACCGAGGCTGTGTTTTCCAGTCGATTTGGCCGTGCCACGGTCATCATAACGAAGGCAAGCGATACCCTTTTTTGCCAGGTGATCGGCGATCACAAGAAACGGTTTGTGGCCAAAAATCGTCTCGTCGCGGTCCTGGGGCCCGGAACCGGAAACAAGCACCACGGCGGGAAAGGGCCCATTCCCGTCGGGCACCGTCAGCGTCCCCGAAAGGGTGACTTGGGCCTTTTCGTTTTTGAATGTGACTTCCTTTACGACATAGGGATAGGGTTTGGCCGGCAATTGGGGACGAATGAGCTTCGGGATCTTATCGACCCGAGCCAGAACCAGGGGGAACTTCTGTCCATTCTGTTCAAACTCCCCTTCGATATTTCCGCTGGAGTTCCTTTTGCCCGAAAACAAGGCAAGGCCAAAACCAACCGATACCGTAAGCTTCTCCCCTTTCCACTGAACAGAGCAAGGCAGCGCGACCCCACCCTGATCAATGCTTGTCATTTTTCCGATAAAACCGCCGCCCTGGGTCGGGATAAACTCAAAACCCAGGCGCAAATCGAGGACCCCTGTGCTGATTGTCCCCAGCCAGATTCCGGCTATTTCCGGGGATTCAACCTTCCTTTCGGTCGGGGTGACCGGATTGGTTGCCTGAAAGGCGCAAGGAAAAACCATCGGCAAAGTCATCAACAATCCCGCTATCCATCCGGCCATTTTCCGTTCTCCTCCCGGTCACCCATTGAAAAACCAAATGGATTCCAGATTATTGGATGTCATTATTCGATTGATCTTTTTTATCGTTTTTATCGGATCTTGCGGCCTTCCGCCCCGCCTGGATCAAAGACTTTCTAAGAAGAAATTCGATCTGGCCGTTGAGACTGCGCAAATCCTCGTCCGCCCAGCGCTGGACCTCCAGAAGGAGCGCCGGGTCGACGCGAAGCAGGAACGATTTGCGATCGGCCAAGGAAAAGCCTTCTTGCACAAAGGGGTGAGGAAATTTAGAAAGGGGCGGAATTGTGGGATCAAATCAACTAGTGATGGATCGACCCTGTGTTGAGAACGGGCTGGGCGGATCGCTCCCCGCAAAGCACCACAAGCAGGTTGCTGATCATGGCCGCTTTGCGGTCATCATCAAAATTCACCATCCCCCCTTTTTCGATGCGCTGGAGGGCGTCCTCGACCATGCCCACAGCCCCTTCGACTATGATGCGGCGGGCGGCGAGAATAGCCGATGCCTGTTGTCTTTGCAGCATGCTTGAGGCGATCTCCGGAGCATACGCGAGAGAGCTGATCCGTGCCTCCATCACTTCGACTCCGGCGCGGGAAAGGCGCTCATGAAGCTCTTTTTTGAGCATTTCACCTACTTCGGCGGTATTGCCGCGAAGGGACATGGTTTGGTCATCGTGACAATCGTAGGGATAGAGACTCGCCAGGTTTCGCAGCGCCGATTCGCTTTGCACATGGACATACTCCTCGTAGTTATCCACCTGGAAAAGCGCTTCCACCGTGTTGACCACCTGCCATGTGACGACGGCCGCGATTTCGATCGGGTTGCCTTCCTTGTCGTTGACCTTCGCGGGTTGCCGCACCTTGCTACTGGTGGTTTGGGTGCCACCCTGGGCGTTGGTCGCGGTGTTGGTTGTGGTGTTGAATCCGGTCTCAAAAATCCGCGTCCTCATCGAGATCCGTTTTTTGCTGAAAAACGGGTTCGCCCAAAAGAAGCCGGTTTCCCGGACTGTCCCGGTGTAGACACCAAAAAGCACCAAAACCTTGGCCTCATTGGGATTTACAATGAAGAGCCCGACGAGAGTGAGCAACCCGGAGAGGATCGAGAGAATCCCGGCGGGCACCCCGATCAGGGGGAGTTTATAAAGGCCCGCAACAAGAAAACAAAGAGGCGCGACGGGAAACAAAAGCAACAATCCCAGAGTGAGCATGGGGTAGCCGGAAGCAGGTTTGCTTTCGATCTCTTTGATCATGATCGGAAACTCCACTGGAGGAGAACGAAAAACTTGGCGATACCGAAATGATATCATTATGATTTCAATCGGTCAAGATTTCCTCGGTCAAGATTTCCCATGGGTGCCCGGATTCAATCGAGCGGGTCCAACCGGCTGATTGGCTCCGGAAAAAAGCAAAAGGCGGCCCAATGGACCGCCCAATCGAAAAAAACGACCTGCAAAACGATTTCGGGGAAAGTTACCTTGGATCGATCCTCAGGACCCTTTTGTTCTCACTATCCGAAATCCAGATCCTTCCTTTGGAGTCGACGGCGACGCCATGGGGATGATTCAGCGCTGTTTCGGTCGGATCACCCCCATCAGGACCTTTACCCGCGATCCCCGTGCCTATGACCGTGGTGAGGGTTTGGTGGGATTTGTCCAAAAGGCGAACCGCCTCGTTGGCCGAGTCGGCGATCAGGACGGAATTGTCGCCATTGATCCAAAGATATTTTGGACCTTTGAGCGTAGCTTTCAAGGCGGGGCCGTTGGCGACCGGGCCGGTTTTTCCCGTGCCGACTATGGTGGTGACTTTTCCGGAGGAATCCACCTTTCGCAAGGCGTTTCCACCCCTCTCAAGAATCCATAGCGCGCCATCGGGACCACGGGCAGCGGCCCGTGGATCGGTCAGGTTCGCCTCGAGCGCATGGGCTCCCTCCACAAACGGCGCTTTTTTTCCGGTTCCGGTGATTGTCGTGACAATCCTTGTTTTTCTGTCGATCCTTCGAATCCGCTTGTTCATCAGATCCACCACGATCACGCCTTCCTTGCCGTCCGATGCGACATGGTATGTCTCGTTGAATTGGGCTTTTTCGGCGGGGCCGTTATCGCCTGAAAATCCTTTGGTGGTTCCGGCAAAGGTGGTGACCTCGCCTGTTTCGGGGTCCACTTCGCGGATCAGGTGATTGAATGTATCCGCGACGAGGATCTTGCCCTCCGGGGTGACACAGAGATTGTGTGGCGAGTTGAAAGAGGCTTCTCCTCCTTTGCCGTTGGCCGACCCTTTTTTTCCGGAACCGGCAATCAGGACCGGTTTTCCGTTTCCATCAATCCGGAGAATCCGGTGGGATCCATAATCGGCAAAAACAGGATCGCCATTGGGAAGAAAATCAAGGCCAAACGGCGCCTT
>CAWUOD010000132.1:0-7586 GCA_963923115.1 uncultured Singulisphaera sp. | reverse complement strand
ACAAGGAGTATCGTCGGCAGCGTCAGATGTGTATAAGAGACAGGTTCTGGAACAAAACGAAGACTGGAAGAAGAAAAAACCGGAGCATTATGCCTGGCGGAAAGTTCGAAGATGGCTTTGGCTGTGTCGATGGATCCGGAGAAAGGCTTGTCGATGAAACAGGGGATTCCCGCCTGAAGGAAAGGGCGAGCTTTTTCGAGGTGCATTTCCCCTTCAAGGGACTCGATGAGCATTCCATCGACCTTGCCGATAAGGTCGGTGGGCTTTTCCACCAAAGTGACCCCCATGGATTTGATGGCGGGGGTATACTCGGCAATACGGGATTGGGCCATCCGGGAGGATCCCGGACAGGCAAAAGAAATTTTTGCGCCTTCGACGAATTGGTCGGGTGTGGTTTGCAGCTGATTGAGGCGTTTGGTAAATTCGACCGCATGGGATGTATCGAAATCGATCATCCCCAATCGGATCGGATCAGCCATTTACGCCTCTCCCCAACCCACCGGGAAGCAGAACCCGGTGGTCGTCCTGAAAAGGTTCGGGCTAGTCGGCCTGGATGGTCACACGGCGACCACCACGGTCGAAGCGAACCAAACCATCGGTGAGCGCGAACAGGGTGTCATCGCGACCGATGCCCACGCCGCGACCGGGATGATACCGGGTTCCGCGTTGGCGGATGAGAATCGAGCCTGTCGTTACAAAAGTACCGTCAGAAGTCTTTACGCCAAGGCGTTGGCTGTTTGAATCGCGACCGTTCTTGACGGAGCCTTGACCTTTTTTATGTGCCATGAAAGTCCTGCCTCAACTTGCAAACAAATCTCAGGAACCAACCCCATAGTCAATCAGGGTTTGCCCTGGCCGGGCGCTGCCGGCTTTTCCTGCGCGGAAGGCGCCCCCGCGGGAGTAATTCCCGCCACGGCGCCGAGCTGAAGATCGGTTGCCCGATAGATCCATTGTGCCGGTGGCACGAAACGAATCTCCTCAGACTTTAGATTATACTTGTCTCCCAACCTTTTGAAGTTGATTTGAAGGGTTTTTCTTCGAACGGTTGGATCTTTGGATGGGGGAATCGGATCAGCCAGCGCAATTCCGTTTGATAGTCCTGTAATAAAAATGCTATATTTGGCTGCATCGGGGTCGACATCATCCCAAATGGCAACACCGTGGACAGGCTTGCTGGGTCCGTTCCTGGTCGAAACGGGAATTGGTTCCCGGGCAATGGTCACGGAATTGCGAATCCTGAGATAGCCCGATTCCGGATCGTCCGCATCGGCGGTCGGATCCTCGAGTTTAACGATGGCCCGTTGTGCCTTGGGAAGGATCTGGTCCTTGTGGATGGTGCCCCGGTCCTGGGTTTTCAGTTCAAATTCGGGAAGAAAATAGCGTGGCTCGCCTGTGTAGTTGATCACACTGTATTTGAGATACCAACAGACGCGTTGGCCCCGGCCGGGAATATCGACCTTTACGATCCTGGGATCATTGAATTTGAAATCCAAAACCCAGATTCCCGGAGGAGTGGGATTTCGGGGATTGATTGCTGGCTTGGCGTCCTTGTCTCCGGTTGCGTCTGCCGCGTTTGCGGCGCTGTTTATGTCTCCGGGGGGATCAAGCGGGCTGGCTCCGGGCGCGACTTTTTTTTCGTTGGGGTTATCCGCCAATGCCAGCCCCGAAAAAGACGCCGAAATCGCACTCAAAATCACGCCCGCCAGAATCCATGTGGACCGGCTGGGTTTGAAAGACTGGCGCATGATCGACGACTCCTGGGCTTCCCATGGCCGGACCCTCTCCGGCAATCTGACAAGAAACTCAACTCCAGTCGTACTCGGCCACGCTGGGCAAAATCAAGCCCTACTGGCTGGCGGGGGAAAAAAGCACGCAAAAGCCCGCAAAAGCCCTGGGGTAAACAAGCCCCGGATGCGCAGGCCCGCAGGCAATCGATCAGGCCCGCAGGCAATCGATAAAAGGGAACAGGCCGGAAATTTGGGGTGCCTTTTTGTGGCAATTATCAGGAAACCCCAATTTTTCCGGATTTCTTTTCGACCATTTATCCCTGTCCTGTGGTCTCCGTTAGAGAACACCCTTGGTTGAGGGGATACCTTTCACCCTGGGATCGAGTTCAATGGCCTGGCGGAGGGCCCGGGCAGAGGCCTTGAAAAGGGCTTCGACAAGATGGTGGGAGTTGGTGCCGTAAACCGCCTCCAGATGAAGGTTGAGCAGTCCCGCCGAGGAGAATCCCCTAAAGAACTCCTCCGCGAGTTCCGCGGGGAATTGCCCGATCATCACCTGGGGTAGCTGGCCTCGAAACACGAGGAATGGGCGCCCGGAAAGATCGATCGCGGCCGTCGCGAGACTTTCGTCCATCGGGACCACGGCGTGACCGTACCTTCGGATTCCCGACTTGTCCCCGAGGGCCTGTGCCAATGCCTTCCCCAAGGCAATCCCCGTGTCCTCGACGGTATGGTGCGCGTCGATGTGGATGTCCCCATCGACCTCGAGCTCGAGGTCGATGAGGGAGTGCCTGGCGAACAGGGTGAGCATGTGGTCAAAGAAACCGACCCCGGTCCGGATCTTGCCTGTGCCGGATCCATCGAGATGGATGGACAGCCGGATTTTGGTCTCAAGGGTGTTCCGTTCGATCGAGGCGGAGCGACTCATGGTACATTTTCCTAATAAAGTATCTAAATAGCTTTAGAATCCTGAAAACTTATCCAGGACCCGTTTGAGGCTGATTGGGACCAGGCTAGACGAGGCCTGCCAGGGTCTCGAAAAGCCTGTCCATTTCGGCGTTCGTGCCTATGGTGATGCGAAGCCCCGAGCGCCATCCCGGGTAATTCATCAACCTCACTAAAATGTTCGAGGCTCGCAGACCCTGATAGAGGGCCGCCGGATCGCTTGTGAGGTGGTCGACCCAGAGGAAATTGGCGTGGCTCGGGATCACGGTGAATCCCAATTGCTGGAGCCTTGGGACCGAGGCTTCGCGGGTCGAGAGAATTTTGTTCCTAACGGAGAGGAAATAGTCCTGATCGCTGATGGCGGCGGTCGCGGCGGCGATTGAGACCGCGTCGCAGTTGTAGCTGTCTTTCACCTTCGCCATCTGGCGTATGACATCCCCGTCGGCGATCGCGAATCCGAAACGGATGCCCGCCAGGGAGTAGCTCTTGCTCAGGGTTCTTGAGACGACGACCGGGGCTGGGAAGGAAACCTGGTCCCTCACCAGGCCAATGGCGTTTTCGGGCGCGAAGTCGGCGTAGGCCTCGTCGAAAACTATGGGCCTTCGCAGCATGAGCGCGAAGTCGGCCATGGCTTGTGGCCGGACAAAGGTCCCCGAAGGGGAATTGGGATTCGCGATGTAGGCGAGGTTGGGTCTTGGCCCCTCCCATCCCTGGGGTAGTTCCCAACCGTTGCCCGCGTAGGAGAAGCGGCGGAAATTCGCGCCCTGGAGCTCGGCCAGGGTCTCATAAAGGAGATAACTAGGATAGGGTGAGGCTATAGTTCCCCCCTGGGGAACGAATGTGCGGGTCAGTATGGTCAGGATGTCATCGGAACCGTTGCCACAAAGAATGTTTTCGGGTTTGACACCATAGACCTCCGCCGCGGCCTCCCTGAAGGCCTCGCCCATCGGATCGGGATATTTTCGCAACCGATCGGGATCGGCGGCGGCCCGGATCGCCTCGATGACACGGGGGGAGGGGCCGTAGGGGTTTTCGTTGGTGTTGAGTTTGAGAATGGGCGCGCCCCTGGGTTGCTCACCCGGAACATACCCCTTCATTCGCCTGACATCCTCCCGGACATATCGGGATGGGTCGGGTGGAAGGAGAGCGCTGATTTTGGAATCGCTTTTGGGATCGCTCATGGTGGTTTATTCTGTCGCCTTTTGTTTTCCCGGCCAAACCGGGGGGAATTCCGTCAAAGCCGTTATTGGATGGTTCGGTCGCCAAGCCTTCGGGTCACGGATTGGGCATGGGCGGTCAGCCCCTCCTCCCTTGCGAGCCCCACGACAACCGGCGCGATCGCTTTGAGGGCGCTTTCGGGATAGCTGATTATGCTTGATCGTTTGAGGAAATCGGTCGCGGCGAGGCCGCTGGCATGGCGGCCTGTTCCGCCGGTGGGCAGGACATGGCTTGGTCCGGCGGCGTAATCCCCGAGGGCCACGGGTGTGTGGTGACCCACGAAGATGGCCCCGGCGTTTTGTATTCTACCACAAAGACGCTCTGCCTCATCGCTTGAAATCTGGAGGTGTTCCGGAGCGAAACTGTTGGTGATGCGGATCGCCTCGTCCTCGCTTTGGGCGAGAATAAAGGCGCCGTATTGCCCGATGCATTCGCGGGCGAGGTCCCCGCGTTCAATGACTTTCAATTGGTCGACCAGCGCCCGGGCGGCCGCCTCCCAAAGCCCCTCGTCCCAGGTGACCAGAATGGCGGAGCCGGGCGAGTGCTCGGCCTGGGCCAGCATTTCGATCGCGACCCAATCCGGCCGGGCGGTTTTGTCCGCCAGGACAATGACTTCGCTTGGGCCGGCTATGCAGTCGATTTTGACGCTGCCATAGACCCGTTTTTTGGCCATGGCCACAAACAGATTTCCCGGGCCGACAATCATGTCGACGGGTTTTCCCAACCCGCCAAAGGCCATTCCGGCAATCGATTGCGCCCCGCCGACACGATAAACCTCCCGGATGCCCAGTTCATGACAAACAGCGAGCATGGTCGGATTATTGGCTCCACCCGGTGTGGGAGGCATGACCACGGCGATTTCCCGAACACCCGCGGCCTGGGCCGGGACCACCGTCATCAAAAGGGTGGAGGGGTAGGCTGCCGCGCCGCCCGGAATGTGGACGCCCACGCGCTCGATCGGTGTGTGCCTCAGGGAGAGTGTGCTTCCGTCCGGGCGATGGAGCACCGGGTCGGCTGGAAGGCAAAGTTTTTGAAACTCAAGCACATTGGCGCGGATTTGGCGCACGATATCCAGCAACCCGGGATCGGCATTCGCATGGGCCTTGGCCAAATCGGCCGGATCCACGCGGACGGTCCCCTGGTCCAGGCGGACGCCATCAAATTGTTCGGTGTAGTGAAGAATGGCCGGAAGCCCGCGGGCCTGGACATCATCGCAAACCCGGTCCACAACCTGTTGCGCGGTGAGGGCCTGGCCAAAAACCCGTTCGGTCAGGGCGCGGCTTTTGGGAGAGATGACCTGACCTTGGGCACCCAACAGCTGACGCAGGGAGGACAAGGCTTCCCCGCCACTTTCCGCAGAACATCGGATTCTTCGCAATCCGCCCAGTGCGTCTTCCGACATGATCTCTGCACCCTTCCCAACAATTCCAAGTAGGTATTCTACCCACGACAATGGCTCCTTCTCAACCAATAGACGCTCAAACTGGCACCAAGTCGGTGATTCCCGGTTCCGTTTGGGAATCTCCTGAGGGTAAAACAGCCTTTTTTTGGCGGATCGCCGGTCCTGATTCTGGCCGGGGCTGGTCTAACCGGGCAGAAATCGGGAAAATAGCAATATCTGGAGAACGCACCATGGATTTGATGAAACACCTTCGGGATGTGCCCGACTTTCCCAAGCCGGGCATCCTTTTCAAGGATATCACCCCGCTGTTGGCCAATCCCGCGGCCATGACCGAGGCAATTCGACAACTCAACGAGGCCGCCTCCCAATTCGAATTTGACGCGATCCTGGCCGCTGAATCCCGTGGATTTCTTTTCGGGGCCCCAATGGCCCTCGCTTTGGGGAAGCCGCTCATCCCGCTCAGGAAGCCGGGCAAACTGCCATGGAGGGTGGTATCGCAAAAGTACGACCTCGAATATGGAAGCGCCGAGCTTCAGATGCATGAAGACGCCCTCCAGCCGGGTCAGCGGGCTCTGCTCATTGATGATGTGCTTGCGACCGGCGGAACCATCAAGGCGGCGGCGGATATCGTTCGAAAGGTCGGCGCGATCCCCGTCGGGGCGCTCTTTATCCTGGAGCTTTCTTTCCTTGAGGGGAAAAAGCTTGTCGCCCCCCTCCCCACCCACAGTCTTTTGACAATCTGAATGGACAAGGGTTATCCGTCCAGGGACCAGGTGGTTAAACAGGAAATCGTCCATGAGCGAACCAGTCAAAGAAACATCAGGGGTCATCAGGCCCGATTTTGCCAAACAGGATGGCCTCGTCGCCGCCATCGCGCAATGTGTCCACACCCGGGAGGTGTTGATGCTTGCGTGGATGAACGAGGAGGCTTTTGACGAGACGCTGGCCACGGGTCGCGCGGTGTACTATTCCCGCAGCCGCAAAAAGCTTTGGCGCAAAGGGGAGGAATCTGGCAACCAACAAGTTGTCCACGACATTTTGATTGATTGCGATCGGGACGCGGTGCTTCTTTGGGTGGACCAAAAGGGCGGCGCGGCGTGCCATGAAGGCTACGCATCCTGCTTCTTTCGCAGGTTGACCGAAAAAGGGGCGTCGCACCAGGTCGTTGGGGAGCGGGTTTTCGATCCCAAAGCGGTCTACAAAAAGTAAATCGCACAAAGAAGACAAAATTTGTCCGGATATTGGCCAGCCGGATTGGCCCAAAACAAATCAGGAAAATTGGATCATGAGCGAATCAAGGGTTTTGAAATTGGGAATTCCCGCGGGAAGTCTCCAGGAGGCCACCGCGGAGCTTTTCCGAAAAGCGGGCTACAAAATCGGCTTCGCATCCCGAAGCTATTATCCCACAATTGACGATCCGGAAATTCATTGCACCCTGATCCGGGCCCAGGAAATGCCCCGCTATGTCCAGGACGGCAATCTGGATTGCGGCTTGACCGGCCATGACTGGGTTGTGGAGAACGAGGCGAAAGTCGTCGAGATGTCGGAGTTGGTTTTCTCCAAAGTCAGCAGGCGACCGGTGCGCTGGGTCCTTGCCGTTCCCGAAAACTCCCCGATCCGCGAGCCCAAAGACCTTCAGGGCAAGCGTATCGCGACGGAGGTTGTGGGTCTTACCACCCGCTGGCTTGCGAAGCATGGCGTGACCGCGAATGTCGAATTCTCGTGGGGGGCGACCGAGGTCAAGCCGCCCCATCTCGCCGATGCGATTGTCGATGTGACCGAAACGGGAAGTTCCCTTCGCGCCAACAATTTGCGGGTGGTTGCCGAACTGCTTGAATCGACCACCCGGTTCATCTCCACGGAGGCCGCCCTCTCCGACCCCTGGAAAAAAGCGAAGATGGAGGACCTCCTTTTGATGCTCAAGGGGGCGCTTGCCGCCGAGGGGAAAGTCGGATTGATGATGAATGTCAAAAGATGCGACCTCGAGCGGGTTCTCAAGGTGGTTCCCGCGCTCCAGACGCCGACCATTTCCTCTCTTTCCGATCCGGATTGGGTGGATGTCAACACCATCCTCGACGAGTCTCTCGTCCGAAAGATCGTGCCTCCATTGAGGGCCGCGGGCGCCCGGGGAATTGTGGAATATCCGATTTCCAAGATTATTGACTGAGCCCTGTTTTTCCCATCGACCCTGATCGAAGCGCGGTTTCCATCGCGGCTGATTTGGCGGGAATTCCCGTTCAGAAAGGCCGCGTTGTTTTTTTTCTTGGTCCTGTCTCTTATACACATCTCCGAGCCCA
>CAWUOD010000131.1:0-7595 GCA_963923115.1 uncultured Singulisphaera sp. | reverse complement strand
CGTCTCAAGGGGCATATTGTTGTGGCTGCGGCCGGAAACGATTCCCTGAACATTGACACGAGTGCTTCCTACCCCGCAAGTTTTAGCCAGGACAATGTGGTTGTGGTCGCCAGCACATCTGCCCAGGATCGCTTATCCTGGTTCAGCAACTATGGCGCCACGGGAGTGGATTTGGGAGCTCCTGGCGAGGCAATTCTTAGTACCCTTCCGGGAGGAAAATACGGGACCCTGACCGGCACCTCCATGGCAACCCCATTTGTCACCGGTGCGCTCAGTCTTTTGTGGGACAGGCGTCCGGATATGGGCTATCGTGAATTGATTAACACCTTGTTGGGGCAAACGGACCTTCTTGCCTCCTTGCGAGGAAAAAGCACCAGCGGGGGGCGGCTGAATCTGGACAAGGCACTTGCGGCGGTTGAGTCCCAAGGTGTCGACACGACTCTTCCCTATGTGATTTCGGGAGATTTTTCCGGTGATGCCTCGGCCCAAATAAGTCGATTGCGGCTGGAATTTTCGGAGCCGATAAACGCCTCGACTCTCGTGGATAATGTTGTCCTGACCAACCCTTCCGGAGTTTCGATCCCGGTCACCTGGACCGCCATTTCAGGCCAATCATCCAAGGTTTTTTCCGGGACGATTGCCCCCCAAACAGCCCTTGGCGTTTATACCCTTTTGGTCAAACCGGGAGTCCGCGACCTTAGGGGGAATGCGCTTGATCAAAACCGAAACGCCGTGGCAGGGGAGACAGCGGACAATTTCCGCGTGACCACCACTTTGGCCGCCTCTGCCAGTTGGTCCAATCCAACCAAAATCTCCATTCGCGATCTGCGAACAATTACATCTGTGATCGCGGTTCCCGCCGGGGTGTCCGCCCAGAGGATTCAGGTCGGGATGAATATCACCCATGGAGACCTGTCAGACCTTTACATAACCCTGAAATCACCCGCAGGGCGTGTTTTTGTCCTGGTTAACCGGAATGCCACCGGGCAGAACTTCCGAAATCTCATTCTCGAGGATTCCGCCACAACAGCTTTTGCCGATGGCGTGGCCCCTTATGCCGGAACCTATCGCCCGGCCCAAGCCATGGGAAGCCTCGGTGGTATTTCCGCCCAGGGGAACTGGACGCTTTCGGTAACCGATCGGGCTCTTGTTGACCAGGGCACCCTGAACAGTTGGTCCCTGCGGTTTGTTTCGGAAAGCGCAACCGGACAAAAATTGCAGGTTCGCGGATCCAGCTTCATTGCAAGCTCCGGGGTTTCCGCAAGTATGCTTGGCGGGGGGGGCAGTTTGCTCCTGTCGATGGGACAGGAAATCAAGCCCACAAAACAGGAAACCCTCGCGGACATGGTGTTCCACGAGGGCCCGAACGACAACCTGCCTTTTTCTTCACGAGGAAAAAGGGATAGCGATTTAGCGTCCCATCATCCCACGGATTTTCATGCCGGGGCGAATGGCTCCGTCAATGATTTCGCCTTCGCTGATTACTTCGCTTTGGGCGCCTGGAATGGTGAATTGGGAGTTGCCACAGGTATTGCATCCGCTCGTGCAGCAACCGCCGGTGAAGCCGAAATTTCCAAACCAGTGGAAACGGCGAGCAGTCGGTTCCGCGTTGGGCCACTGAACAGGAACGCCGCTGTAGCAGAGGGGTGTGAACGCGTTGTATTGGCGCAAAACAAGGTCAGACTTGCTGGGATGAATAACATTGTGAGGGATCAGGCCAAAGGTCCATTCGGCCTTGGCGTTGAACGCCCCGAGAATTAAAGCAACCGCTGACAGCGCAATCCTTGACTTTGTCATTTTTAGTATCCCCATGGTGCCGGCCGGCCCCGATCCTCGGGGTATCTGGCCTCTCAGGGGAGTTTTGCACAAAATTTTTGACAAGGTTGCCCATTGGGCCAAACTTCAAAAAAAAACAACAACGGCTTATGGTATAACCCGCAAAGATGGGCTTATCCTGAAAAAGTTTGATTCCCGGGGTAATCAAAACGGTAATTAGCCAGATTATTATCCAATCATTAACAGGGCAGCGCATCCAAATCCAGCGGGGAGGTCCTTCCCATCCTAAGGTGTTCCACCGCCACCGCCGCCATGGCGGCGTTATCAGTGCACCATTGCGGTGGAGCAAGTATAAGGTCCACCCCAAGCTTCCTGGTCATTTCCTCCATGCGTGCGCGCAATAATTTGTTGACGGCAACCCCGCCACCCACCGCGAGCCTTTGGTGTCCGGTCGCTTTCAGGGCAAATTTGCATTTTTTCACAAGCGTTTTCACAATGGTGTACAAATAGCTTGCCGCAAGGTCTGCTTTTTGTTTTTCGTCAAGGGGTTGGTCCAGTTTGCGAATGGTGTACAGGAGGGCGGTTTTCAGTCCGCTAAAACTGAAATCGAGATTCCCTTCCTGTGGCATACCCATGGGGAAATCAAACGCCTTGGGATTTCCTGTTTGCGCGATTCGGTCCAGCGCGGGACCTCCGGGAAAACCAAGGCCCATCATGGCCGCGGCTTTGTCCAAAGCTTCACCCGCGGCATCATCGCGGGTTTGGCCAATGCGTCTTGATTCCGTTGGGCTGGGACAATCGAGAATCAGCGTGTGTCCCCCGCTTACAATGAGTGCCAGGCAGGGGAATATGGGCTTCGCGGCTCCCAATTGGCATGCGTAAACATGCCCCTCGATATGGTCGACTCCAACAAGAGGGATTCCCAAAGCCAGGCTTATCATTTTTGCGGCGGATACCCCAACAAGCAGGGAGCCAACGAGGCCGGGACGATTTTGCACGGCTACCGCGCCCAAGTCAGAAGGTCGAATATTCGCCTCGTTCAATGCCTGGCGTATTACGGGAATGATCTGGATAAGGTGAGCCCGAGCGGCTACCTCGGGAACCACGCCGCCAAAACGGGCGTGGAATCGATCCTGGGATGCCACGACGCTTGAGAGTACTTTTGGTTCATCCGTGAAAACCGATGCGGCGGTTTCATCGCATGAGGATTCAATCCCCAACAGGTACATGAATAATCTTTTCTTCTTATGGGAATCAGGATTCGTTTCTTAGCGAAGGTTCGCTCCAGCGGCGGCTTTGCCTGAAGAATTCAAGCGGGTTGTCATAAACAACTTTTTTGATGGCCGATTCCGGGTGGCCTCTGCGGCGCATTTCCAAAATCAGCTCGGGTACCGCCAGGGGATCAGATTTGCCCCAATCTCCCGCGGAGTTGACCATAATCCTTTCAAGCCCCACCATTTCAAGAATATCCACCGCCCGTGAGGGTGTGCATTTTGAGGTTGGGTAAAGGGTCATCCCGCACCAGAAGCCTCCATCCAGCGCGAAGTGGACTGTGTGTTCCTCGACATGGTCCACGCAGACCCGGTGGGGTTTGACGCGGGGATCGTTCTTGAGCATATCGATGATCATTCGGGTCCCCTTGAGCTTGTCCTCAAGGTGGGGGGTGTGAATCAGAATCATCTCATCGGTTTTCATGGCCAGGTCGAGATGTTCCTGAAACACAATGGCTTCGTTGGGAGTGTTTTTATTGAGGCCGATTTCGCCAATACCAAGCACCCCCGGCTTGTCGAGAAATTCCGGGATAATGGCGATGACATCGCGGGAAAGGCTGACATTTTCCGCCTCTTTGGCATTGATGCAAAGCCAGGAATAGTGCTGAATCCCGAATTGGGCGGCCCTTTTGGGTTCAACTTCCACCAAGTGGCGGAAATAATCGCGGAATCCATCCGCGGAGCCCCGGTCAAAACCGGCCCAAAACGCGGGTTCGGAAATAGCCACGCAGCCACAACGGGCCATCCGATGGTAGTCATCGGTGGTACGGCTAATCATGTGGATGTGGGGGTCGATGTAGCCTGTCATGATATTTTTGCTCCTGTCCATTCAAGGCGGATATGCTGGTTGAATTATCTGTTTTAAAATCTGGGTGAAGGTTTTTTCCATTCGGGGTCGTAATGGAGTGAAAAGAGCTCCTGTACGGATTGGGCCTTTGCGGGCTGAGTTGTAGTCAGGATCGCGATTCCTTTTTGGATTCTTGTCCATTTCGGATCGCCTTCGATGGCTTCCAGGTCGCCTCCTCTTTGCAAGCGATCAAGCTGCGCCGCCAAGTCCAGGATTTTGCAACGAATCTCCAGGAATTGTTGTTCAAGAAGAGTCCGGGTGGGGGTTGGCTTGAGTGGATTGACTTGTGACATTGGGGAATCCTCTGTGGCTAGGTGGGTTGAGTCCATCGCCGCTTTTGGTTGAGGGGAATCAATTGATTCAATTTGCCTGACTTGAATCCTTCAGGATCGATCTCCACTTGGGAAAAACCAAGGGAAAGCAGGGTTTCGCTCACTCTTTTATGATGAAGGACAAGTTCGGGCAGCCGGTTGGCGGGAACTTCGACCCTGGCGATGTCGTTGGGAAAATAACGAACGCGACAGATGGGATAGCCTATATCGTGGAGAAAGTCCTCCGCTTTTTCCACGCGAAGGGTCCGCTCTGGTGTCACAGCAAGATTGGGGGCTATCCGGCTGGACAAGCAAGGGCTGGCGGGTTTGTCCCAGATTTCCAGATCCCATTCCAGGGCAAGCTTTCGAACCATGTCTTTGCTCATGGACGCTTCGATTAGGGGATGGCAAATTCCCGCCTCCCGGGCGGCGGTTAGCCCCGGGCGGTAATCACCAAGATCGTCGAGATTGGCTCCGCTGCAAATGGCCTGGAAACCAAGGTCGGGTTGGGCCCGGCGAATTTGGGAATAGAGTTCGCTTTTGCAGAAGTAACAACGACTGCCATCATTTCTTGAATAGTCGGGACTTTGGAACTCATGGGTTCCCAATATTCGGTGTCTGATTCCGATTTGCTGGGCGATTCTTCGTGCGGTTTCAAGTTCCCTGCGGGGCACACTCGGCGAATCGCCTGTCAGCGCCACGGCTTTGTCGCCTAAGGCCCTGAATGCGGCCAGCGCCACCAGCGCGCTGTCCACCCCGCCTGAAAATGCCACGGCCACAGATCCCTTGGCGGCAAGAATGGAAACCAAAGGATGGGTTGGGGCGGGCATGGCTTGGGGTGGTCAAAAATGGAATGAAGGGGAATCCTTCCTGTAAAGGATACCGTTAAAGTCGGGGTGCCTCAAGGAAGAAAGAGCTGGTCTTTGGGGACGGTTGGGCAATTTTGGCCCCGGGTTGTCATGGAGGCAGACTGCCGTTCCGACAGTTCCCGGAATTGGACCCGACCCGGTTGGCAGAAAGACCTTGGTTTTCATGTTTAAGGCGTAATCTGTAAGTTGTTATTTGACATGAGGTTGTGGGTATTTGGGTGGGTTTTTTGGCTGTGGGCATGGAGTTTGCTTGATTGATTTGTCCAAGTGGAGGACGACTATGAGCAACACTCTCAAGCCCATCGCCGATCGTATTGTGGTCGAGCGGGCCAGTTCGATGGAAAAGACCAAGGGCGGAATCATTCTCCCCGAGACGGCAAAGAACAAGCCCCAGCAGGGCAAGGTTGTTGCCGTTGGCCCGGGCAAGCTCCTGAAAAATGGCGAGCGGCGCCCTGTGCAGGTCAAGGTTGGAGACCATGTGATCTTCGCCTCCTGGGCTGGTGACGAATTCAAGCCCATTAGCGGCGATAACATTCTCCTTCTGCGCGAGGACGATGTTCTCGCCGTTGTTGGTTAAAGCCAAAACCGGGCAACCACCCCAATTCCGTTTTCAATTTTTTTGATTTTGCACCCCTAATTGATTGAGTTCTCAAAGGAGTTACTTAGATGGCAGCCAAGCAAATTGCGTTTGACCAGGAAGCTCGTGAAGCCATGCGTCGTGGCGTGACCAAACTCGCCCGCGCCGTGAAAGTTACCCTCGGGCCAAAGGGCCGCAATGTTGTAATCCAAAAGAGCTTCGGTTCCCCGACTGTTACCAAGGACGGCGTAACCGTCGCCAAGGAAGTCGAACTCGAAGACAAGTTTGAAAATATGGGCGCCCGCATGGTGCGCGAAGTTGCCAGCAAGACAAGTGATGTTGCCGGTGACGGAACCACCACCGCGACCGTTCTTGCCGAAGCTATTTACAACGAGGGTATCAAGGCCGTTGTTTCCGGCGTCAACCCCATGCTCATGAAGGGTGGCGTGGAAAAGGCTGTTGAAGAAATCGTCGAAAAACTCAAATCCGCTTCCAAGCCCGTTCGCACCTCCTCAAAGGATCTTGAGAGCGTCGCAACCGTGGCTGCCAACCACGACGAGGAAATTGGCAAGATCATCGCGGAAGCAATGGAGAAAGTCGGCAAGGACGGCGTAATCACCGTTGAGGAAGGCAAGACCCTTCGCACCGAACACGAGTTCGTTGAAGGTATGCAGTTTGATCGTGGTTACCTCTCCCCCTACTTCATCACCGACTCCACCAAAATGGAAGTCGAACTCGAAGACCCCCTCATCCTTATTCATGAAAAGAAGATCTCCTCCAACAAGGACCTTCTCCCTTTGCTTGAAAAGGTTCTGGACAAAGGTCGTTCGATCCTGATTATCGCCGAGGAAGTCGAAGGCGAAGCTCTTGCGACCCTCGTCATCAACAAGATGCGAGGCGCTCTCAAGTGTTGCGCGGTCAAGGCTCCCGGCTACGGCGATCGCCGCAAGGCCATGCTCGAAGACATCGCCAAATTGACCGGCGGCAAGGCCATTTTCGAAGACCTCGGAATCAACCTTGAAGCCATCGAACTCGAAGACTTGGGTCGCGCGACCAAGGTTCGCATCGACAAGGACAATACAACCATCATCGAAGGCAAAGGCAAAAAGGACGACATCAAGTCCCGGATTGGCAGCATCCAGCGAGAGCTGGAAAAGTCGACCAGCGACTATGATCGTGAAAAGCTTAGCGAGCGCATTGCCAAGCTTTCCGGTGGCGTGGCCAAGATCAATGTTGGCGCCGCTACCGAATCCGAAATGAAAGAGAAGAAAGCCCGCGTCGAAGACGCCATGCACGCCACCCGCGCAGCCGTTCAGGAAGGGATCCTTCCCGGTGGCGGTGTTGCCCTTCTTCGCGCGTCCAATGGTCTCAAGCCCTCCGGCCTGACCCATGACGAAGAAGTTGGCTACAACATCGTTGTTCGCGCTTGCCGCGCCCCTATCCAGCAGATCGCCACCAACGCCGGCCAGGACGGCGCCGTGGTAATGCACAAGGTCCTTTCAGAGAAGGATTTCAACCAGGGTTACGATGCCCGTAACGATGCTTATGTCGATATGGTCAAGAAGGGTATTATTGACCCGACCAAGGTTGTCCGTTCCGCACTTCAGAACGCGGCATCGGTCTCCACGCTCCTTCTCACCTCGGATGCCTTGATTGCTGAAGCAACCAAGGATGACAAAAAGGGTCCAGGCGGCGACGACCTTTACTAAGCGTCCAAATCCCCGAGGCGGGATTTCAAACCGCTGCATTCGATGAAAAGAGACCCCTGAAAAGGGGTCTCTTATTATTTGGTCCTTAATCATTAACCCTGGTTTTTCCGGGGTTATTTTTTTTCCGGGGCGGGAGGAATCGTGATGGGACCGCCCAAGACAGGGGGCAAACCACTTGGATAATTTGCCGGAATGGGTTGTGATTCCATGGGAGAAACAGGTTTTGTACCTGGTT
>CAWUOD010000130.1:0-7606 GCA_963923115.1 uncultured Singulisphaera sp. | reverse complement strand
CGTGGGCTCGGAGATGTGTATAAGAGACAGGTCCACATATAGAATTTGGCCGGTGATGGCCGAAGCGAGGGGGCTGCAAAGGAAAGCGGTCGCGTAGCCCACTTCGTCGGCCTCGATCGCCCTTTGAAGAGGGGAACGGTCGGCGGCGTGCTTGATCATGTCATCGATATCGCCGATGGCGCGGGCGGCCCGGCTGGCGTAAGGACCCGCGGAAACGCAGTTGACGCGAATTCCCTTGGGACCGAGATTGGCCGCGAGAACCTTTGCATCCATCTGGAGGGCTGCCTTGGCTGTCGACATACCGCCACCATAGTGGGGAACCACGCGCTCGCCACCCAAATAGGTCAGACCAACAGCGGAGGCGCCTCCGTTGCGGTTGGCCATAAGGGGATCAAGAGCCTTGAGAAGGCCAATCATCGAGTAGGCGGAGATATCCAACGAAGTCCGGTAGGCGGATCGGCTGGTATCGGAAAGTTTGTTCTTGATTTCGGGGCTGAAAGCCACCGCATGGATCAGAATATCCACGCCGGTGTAGCCCGAGGAAGTCAGGTTGTTGACCAAACCCTGGATGGTGAAATCGCCATGCTTGGCGAATCTCTTGTCGTCCCTGGTCTTTTGGTCGACATCGCTCATGGTGTCATAGCTGACATCGCAGGCGAAGATTTTTTCAACCTGAAGGCTTCCCGCGCCAAAGGGAAGAATCCGGCTGTCGGCATCGGCTTCGCGTTCCATGATGCTTTCAACTATGCCAACGAGCCTTGGGTGGCATGCGAAAACAAGGCGCGCTCCGGCCGCTTGCAAGGCCTTGGCAATATGCCAGGCAAAACCAACATTGTCACCAACCCCGGTTACCAGGGCCACTTTACCAGAAAGGTCAACGCGCATCATAAGTGAGCCAGGCTCCACTAGGGAAACGACCCTTTCGGGTCCTACATATTTAATTCCATCTTACGATAAACATAGGCCAAGTTTAGATCGGGGCAAAAGCCTTATCACCCCTTTAACCATTATTGGCCGCCGGTTGTGCCGAATTTATCCAATTGTTTCGATTTATTGCCGAAAGTAAGGTCCAAACCAACCATGCGGCAAAAATTCCCAGCCCCATGGCCCGAAGAACCCAATCCACGCCCCAGTTGTCCGCCAGTGGCCCGGCCACAAAATTCCCCAAAGGCAACGCCCCGCTCAGGGTGGCTGTCCAGGTTCCCAAAATGCGCCCGCGCAGTTCCGGAGGGGCACCCATTTGAATCACTGTTTGGGCTGTTGCCATAAATCCGACCATGCCCAGACCAACCAAAAGGGCGCCAAACAACGCCAAAGCCAATTGGTCCACAAATCCCATTATCAGAAGCCCAATGGCAACAAAGAGCATCGAAGCCCCCATCCGGAAACCCCGATAGGATGCGTTTTTTTCGGTCGCCACAACACAGCAAGCGCCCAAAGCCCCAAGCCCAATAGCTCCAACCACCATGGAATAAGCTGTCGGACCCATCAAAAGCACCTGCGCCGCATATCCCGGGGAAAGCGCCAACACCGGCCAACCCAAACAGGAAACCACTCCGGCAAGCGCAATCACGCCAACCAATTGGGAGGGTATCCTGGAGGATTTTCCCACTCCCATGGCTGAAGGTGGATGCGGAGCGCCAGGAATCCCGTTTCCCCAAAGGGCGAATATTACGGCGATGTAACTTAACGCGTTTAAAAGAAAACAGGTCTCGACCCCAAACCCCCAAAGTATTGCTGCCGCGAAACTGGGTCCAAGGGCTCTCGCCAAATTGAAGGCGAAAGAATTGAGGGCCACCGCATTGGGCAAGCTTTCCCGGCCCACCAGGTCGACCAGGTAGGACAACCGCGCTGGCAAATCAATCGCCATGACCATACCGCTGGCAATGGCCCAGACGATCAGCGATGTCGGGTCGAGCCAATCCATGATTTCGGCTACGGCAAGAATCATGGCCAGGAAAACCAAACCCGACTGGGTCGAAAGAATCAGGGTCCGTTTGGGCACACGATCGATGAGCCTTCCGGCAATCGGCCCAATGAGAACGCTTGGAAGCAGTTGGGCCGCCTGCACCCATGCCGGCCACCGCGATTGCTGATGAAACGAAAAAGCCAGCCATCCGATGGCCGCATGCTGCATCCAGGTGCCCAAAAGGGAAAAACCCTGACCAAAAAAGTAATGCCGGTAGGCCCGGCTTCCAAGCGACCGAAACATCCCACCCGCCGTGTTTTCCCAAAACCCGGAACTCACTTCAAAATATCCGATGGGAGGGGAAACGCGGAAAACATACTGCTCTCCCGGGTTCTGGTGGTCTCCTGCATGGTTTTTGCGAAACCGGGATGTCGGTCCATGGCGCGTTTGAAACTCGCCCCCTCCAACATGTAGAGTTCGGTGTAAATTCGGGCGCGGGCCGAGGCGCTTCTTGGCCTGTTGTGAATAAGCGCCATTTCACCAAAAAATGTCCCCTCGTTGAGGGTGATGATAGCGCCACCATTACTGTTCAGAATGTCGATTTGCCCCCGCTCGATGAAATACATTCCCTCTGGCGGGTCGCCTATTTTAAAAATCTCTTCTCCCGGACAAGCCAGAATCGGTTTGAGCTCCAGGACGATTTCCCTCAGCAACTCCGGACCCGCTTCCCTGAAGAGTGGCACCTGGGACAACCCGCGCCCATGGATATGGAGCAGGATCTGGGTCCTTAGACCGACCGGGATCGACTCCAGCAACTCGGTGTCATTATAGCCTCTTTTGGCATCCCACAAATATCGATTATACTCAAGGACCCTTCGGCGAAGATAATTTGGAAGCTGATGGTACCCCAAAAAGGCATTCACCCTCTCAAGCCATTCCGTCCGCCTTTGCCTGGTCGAATCCAGCCTCCCAAGGATGCTGGCGATGTTGGTGAGGACAAACCCAAAGAACCCGACGCCGGTGATTTCCACAAGGATCGAATACCACATCTGGGGAACAGTGGAGGCGGTAATATCCCCATATCCCACAGTCGCGAGTGTTGAAGTGGCCCAATAGACGGCCCGGGTGTATCTTTCAAAAAGCATCATGACCGCCGGGTTTTTCGGATCCACCTCGCCACCCAGACCAATCCAGCCAATGGCCGCGATATGAATCGCGAGGGGAACAATCACCACAAGTGGCACAAGCCTCGCCTGGATCGGCCCCAGGTACCATTCCATATCCTCAAGGTGAAACAATGCCCCAAGGTGGACAAGCGAGATCAATTTGACCAATAAAAACAGGGTGCTGTCCGATCCCTCAAAAGCACCAAGGATTCCAAAAAAAGGGATCGCCAGAAGCAAACGCAAAGCGAACCAGTATACCCAACCCATCCTTTCGGTTTCCTTGCCGGCGATTTCCGAAAACACAAATTCCGGCTTGGTTCGCCTGGCCATAAATCCGATAAAAAGATGCACCAAACCCATGAAACTTATCTGAAAATCCCGAAGGGCCGCAAGACGGTCCCAATCCTCGGGATCAACATGGTCGAGCAAAAACATCACCGGAATAATCCAACCACAAATAAGGGCGTAAAGGACCCCAAAAAAACGGTCAAGATTCAACCAGGTGACAAACTTCCTGCTGTCATGGATTATGGAGCTCAATGCGATTCATCCGTTTGATTGGCAATTGTTGATTGCGGGCTGTTAAAAACGATTGATTATCCTGTTTTTTCGACAACTGTAACGCAAATCTCCTCCCGGGAAATGCATACTCTCGCAAAAATTCATCATATTGAAGATTTGTCGCACTGAAAACAGACCAACCCTGTTCTCCGGACCATGGCCCGATTACGATGATCAGAACAGGAAAATTGAGGAGTTCGACGCAATGGATCGACGCAGCTTTCTCTATGGAATACCCCAACTTGCCGGTTTGGGTTTGCTGACATCCCATACCCGTGCGCAGGGCGCCCCACCACTCCTGCAACCACTCAAGTATGAGTCACTTGGCCGATTGGTTCGGGCCAACACCGGAAAAGTCATCCTTGTGGATCTGTGGAGACACGACTGACTTCCCTGCAAAAAAGAGTTCCCGCACCTGGTTCAGTTGCAGCAGGAACTTGGGCCCAAAGGGCTGGTCGTCATGAGCGTCCACCTCCTCACTCCAATCGACAAGGAGGAAGGTTTGGAAAAAGCCAAACGCAAAGCCGAGACTTTCCTTGGCAAACTCGATCCCTCCTCCATGATCCATGTTTGGCTGGAGGAATCCGATGAGCTTTGGATGAAGAAATTCGGGATAAACGGCTACCCGGCCCAATTCGTTTTCAACAGGGCCAATCGGGTGGAGAGAAAATTCGCCCCGGAGGACGAGGACTCAAAAGCCGTCGAGGCTTTGGTTCGCAAACTCGTCGGTGGGGCCTAGCCCCTACGCATCCAGAAGGGACCGCACCGGATCACCCTCGCTAAATTTCACGGTGCGGCCAATTGGAGTCTGATTGATTTTTTTGTGGTCGATTCCAAGGCATTCAAAAACTGTGGAATGAAGATCGGAAACCTTGACCGGGTTTTTCGGTTCTTCCTTTCCTTCCGGATCGGTTTCGCCCAAAACTCTCCCCCCCCGAATGCCTCCACCAGCCAAAGCGACACTAAATCCCCTTGGCCAATGGTCTCTTCCTCCCGTGGGATTGATCGAAGGAGTCCGACCGAATTCCCCCATGCAAACAACAAGGGTTTTGTCGAGCATTTTTCGCTGACGCAAATCCTTCAAAAGTCCACTGAACGCCGGATCAAGCAGGCGCACATTGGCGGCGCAGAATTGGTGATTGTTGGCGTGGGTGTCCCATCCACCCAAAGTAACCTCGACACAGCGAACTCCCGCCTCGACCAATCTACGGGCGGCGAGGCAACCGCGACCAAAAGGGGTGTCGCCATAGCTATCCCGAACCGACTGGGGCTCAAGTGACACATCGAAAGCCCGAAGCTGTTGGGAAGTCATCATTCGGAGGGCGCCGCGCATGGTCTCCCGGTGCAGCGTCTCCTCCACCCGTTTGGTCCGCCCCCTGGCGAAAGATTCCTCGACAATGTCGAGACCTGACAGGCGTTTCTTTTCCCGTTCGGGCGGCAAATACGACTGGGTGTCGGGAACAGGCCCGGCAGGGTCATTCATCAAAAAAGCATCGTATTTGTCGCCCAAATACCCGCCCCGGGCCGGCCACTGGGACGGGAGAATGCTCACATGGCGGGGGATCTCGGCATGGCCGATGGGCAGTTCATGACAAGCCACCGCGCCAAGGGACGGATGAATCACGGTGGGATCAGGGCGAAAACCGGTCTTCAAATTGTAGGTTCCGCGCTCGTGGTCGCCTTCCCTGCTCACCATGGACCGGATCAAAGACACGGACCCCATCTCCTCCGCGAGCCTTTCAAAGCCGCTGGCCAAATGGACACCCTTGAGGGATGTCGCGATTTGGGTGGTTCCTCCGGCGATTTTGGAACCTTCATGGGGATCGAAGGTTTCCAGTTGGCTTGGACCGCCGGCCATCCAGAGGACTATCACGGATTGGGCCCTGGGTGAATTGCCGGGCAGGGCCCCTGGCGCGTTTCCATCGGCAGCCCGGGCCAGCCATTGGCTCACTGGCGTGAGCCATGTTGCCCCCGCGAGGGTCGCTGTGGACCGAATAAGTTGCCTTCGGCTTAGTGGTTCCATGAGAACTCCGTGGAGTTGATCAGGTCCCAATAGAGATCCTGTATTTGTTGGCCCCTGCGCAGATCTGTTTCTTCGAGCTTTTCCTCGAAAAAAGCGGCTTCGCGAGCGGTCGGCCGACGGGTTAGCACCGCCAAAAACACGGTTTCAACCGCCCTGGGATTCTCCCTTGCCAACCAATTGATCCTTGTGGTCGCCGAAAACGGACTTTCCTTCGTTTTTTCCGTGACCAGTTTTCCGTTCATCATCACCAGGCGCTGGGGTATCGTCCCTCCCCGGCTGTCAAATTCGTCCTCGCCACTGTCGCCGTATCGTTTGATGAAATCGTTTTGGTCACCAAATCGAATTAGCCTTGTCACCAGGTGCGATTCGGCGTTGATTGTGGCGACGGAAGCCGCCTGGAGAACACTCCCGGCCATTTGTTCGGGGCGAAGACGGGTGAGGGGAAATTGCGCCCATGTTTTTTCCGCAAGACCCGAGGAATCGAGCGTCGAAATGCTCTGTTTCTGGTAGGTTTCCGTGCTGGCGATCATCCGGATAAGGCGAGCCAGGTCAAAATCGTGGGCCGCGAAATCGTCTGCGAGAATTTGCAGCGCGGGGGGAACAAACGCCTCGGTTTCGAGATTGTCCACGGGCGCGACAAGGGGTTGGCCACAAAGAAGAGCCCAAATCCGATTGACCGCGGCCCGGGCAAAATATGGGTTGTTTTTGTGGGTGACCCAACTCGACACCCGCTCGCGGCGCGTGCCGGATTCCGGCAAGAGTTCAGTTGCGAAAGCAACCTTGGGGGCGATGGTCCTTTCAACCCCTTTTTTCTTGTCGTCGATCGTGTACTCTCCCGGGCCATCATAAACCCCACGGAAGCCGACATGGGTCTGCCCAAAAAATGCCGAAAACCCCTCAAAGTCCGACTGCTTCCAGGGAGCAAACGGATGATCATGACACTGGGCACAATCGAGGCGCACACCCAAAAAGGCCCTGGTTACGCGCCCCGCAAGCCGAACAGGATCGGGTTGGTTCTTTTTGTCGTTTTGCACGGTGACTGTGATAAAATTGGTCGCCGGTTTATCGGTCCAAAGCCCCTCGGTGGAAATCATTTCCCGGACAAGCTGGTCGTATGGGGTTTTCTGGATGAGATGCTCCGACAGCCAACTCACAAATTTGCGCCTGCGAAAGAAAACAAAAGGACCGTCCTCCGTGCCGACAAATGCCCGGGCGTAACGCTCGGCAACATAATCGGCATAACGGCGATCCTGAAGAATATGATCAATCCACCAGACAATCCTTTTCTCCGGCGGCACAGATTCGAATTGCCTTATTTCCTCAAGGGATGGGATTGTCCCCATTAGGCCCAAAGCCAATCGGCGGGCAATGGTCAAATCGTCCGCCTGGATGGCAGGCTGGACATTCTCCCTGGACCAGGTGGCCCGAAAGGAATCATCAACTTTTTGAACAGTTTGGCGAAATTCGGGTTCCAAATAAACTTCTGAATCAAACGGGGTTGGAGGTTTCCCATGTCGGGGCGGGACAAGATTGGCACCCAGAGCCAAAACCGCTCCAAGCACCAGGGCAATAAACAGAAGGTTTCGCAGAATCATGTCAACCTCCCCCCTATTGCGAGACAAAACATTATGATACTATAAGATTTTTCGCGTTGGCAATTCCATAGTCCGACATCCGATCCGGTTAACTTAACTGGAAGTCAATTGGTAGAAAAATGAATTGTCCCTCATTTTTTTACTCTTAAAATTGATTGGGCGACAAAATGGTGCTTAATAACCCGGACCAGCCGCCCCCGTGGGAACCTGGGCATTCCCCACCCATTACGCAAAACCTTTTGGTTTTAAGCGAAAATCTTGCTAGGTCTGATTTGGAAACACAATCGGATAGGCCCTTGCATTGCTTTGGCCATTCGATTGAGGAATTGGAGGAAACCACCGAAACATTGCC
>CAWUOD010000129.1:0-7626 GCA_963923115.1 uncultured Singulisphaera sp. | reverse complement strand
AGGAATGAAAGGCTCGCACAAAACCCGAAATCTTCCTTTGACCGAGAGAACCGGATTAACCAAAAAACCCAAAACGGAAGACGGAAGCTTGTTGAGTTCGCCATCTTTCCAAAGGAAACGGTTTCGGCCGGCAACAGCCGAGCCAGGCACAAGTTCATCCCCCAGCCCGGCCTCGTGAATCAGATTCCAGACATGGGCCTGATTTACCAGAAAACCGTTTGGCCCCCATTCAACGAGATAGTCACCAATTGTTTCTGTCCAAATACAACCACCCAAAGCATCCCTGGATTCCAAAAGGATCACATGATTGCCTGGGTGGCGAGCCAGAAACCATGCGGTGGCCAAACCGCTAATCCCACCACCCACAACAACAACTTTTTTGACCTTTTTTACCATATTGATCAGGCGCTTTTGGAGTTTCGTGGAGGGAAAGTCAACTCCGCCAAATCATCAGGAATATCCTGCGTTTTTGGCAGGACGGAGGGACTTGTATGAGAAATATCGGCATCCATATCCAAAGCAGGAATTGCTTTTGATTCAGGCCGTTGGGGTGGAACTGGTGCGCCAAAAACAACGATATCGTGGGTAGAAGCTCCATTATTTGAAGACCCATTAGGACTAATTCCCCCGGTGCGCTTTTTCCGTTTTCGTTTTTTTAACCTCTCGGGTGGCAACTCGGATCCGCTAACAGGACCAGCTAGCTCCATTTCCTTTCCAAAGCGCGAAACCTTATAGGTCCTGCTCCTTGGATCAGTTTCCAGGCGGACAATTCCCGATTTTTGGGCATCCTCCAAAAGCTCGGAAAAAGTTCGATAGCCATGGTAGGATTCATTGAATGAAGGCTTTTTGCGCTTCATCGTATCCTTAATCATCGAAGACCAAAGTACTTCCTTGTTTTCTCTCCTGAGGGCAAGGAGAGATTCCAGCAAAAGCGTGAATACTTTTCGCTTGCCTTCGGGTAATGGGACGGACAGATCCAGAGCGATCTCCTCTTTGGGGAGAAGGTCCTCGTAATAAATGAATTCATCACAATTATCCCGAAGGAGGTCGGAAGTGGAGGGCTGCATTCCCAAACCAATAACATGTTTTCCCAGCTCCTTAAGCTTGCTCACAAGGGGCGAGAAATCGCTGTCTCCCGAGACGATTACAAATGTGTTTATGTGGTCCTTGGAATACGCAAGGTCCATGGCATCCACACAAAGCCTTATGTCCGCCGAGTTTTTTCCGGTTTGACCGCGCCTTGGAATTTCAATCAACTCAATAGCAGACTCGTGAAGGGGACCGGTGTATACCGAAAAGCGCGACCAATCCGCATAAGCTTTTTTGCAGACAATTTTTCCCTTTTCGACCAGTCTTTCAAGGACTCTTTCGATGTCAAATCTGTCCCGTGGTCCCGAAAAACCCAAGGCAAGGTTTTCAAAGTCGATAAAAATCGCGAGCGAACGGTCATTTTCCATTGTGAGGACTCCCCGTCCTTGAGGTGTGCCGTTGTTTTGGGAATTTCCCCGTATTCTGGCAATAAAAAAGGCTTCCATTTTCATGGAAGCCTTGGAAATTTCACAAATACGAAAACGCCGTATTATTGATCGCGACGAGGACGGTTTCCACCGGGACCACCAGGACCGCCGGGGCCACCAGGAAACTCATTTCGCATGGTGAAGGGTTTCCCGGTCATTTCTTCCCAAACCTTCTTTTGATCGTCTTTAAGAACGGCAACAGCCTTGCCAACGGCTTCCTTTTGCATGGTTTGGATCTTGGTCATCATTTCACGCATTTTGGTGAAATCCATCCCGATATCCTTGCGAAGCTCTTCGGCTTCCTTTCGCATATCCTCAGCGATTTCCTTTACTTCCTTGATTTGGCCATCATCCATCTTGAGGGATTTCTGAATGGCGGCGTCCTGGAAGGCGGAGAAGCCCAACTGTTGGGTGCGAATTTGCTTCAGACGGGCAACTTGCTCAGGCTTGGCCTTTTCTCCAAGGATTTTGGTAAGGAGGTTGTTGGTTTCATCGTTATATTTTTGCAGGATTTCCTTCGCATCGTCTTCGGAAAGCTTCAGTTCTTCCTGGACCGATTTGTTACCCAAAAGGGCAGCTGCGTTGGCATTGCCACCACGGCCCATCATCATTCCGCCACCAAAACCGCCGCCGGGTTGACCACCACGGCCACCAGGACCTTGGGCAACAACTTGGGTTGCACAAACACCAGTCAAAAGACCAGCAAACGCCAGCGCTGCGAATTTCTTCATGAAAAGGCTCCTTAGTTGGGGAAGGGATTACAAGCCTCCCCTATTCCATTGGATGACGGATTAAAAATTAGTGAAAATCAGGGATTTGCCCGCGGCATACGAGAGGCACCCGCGGGTCCAGCCGGTTGCTGAACCTCCCGCCAACCGGCAGGACGAACAGGCGGATCAAATTCGGCCCGGTTCAAAGGGACTTGTGTTTGGAGATCGGCCAAATCCCAAGTGATCTCGCTTCCATTGGGCTGCTCAAACCAAACACGGCGGGGAAGAGCGGTTGCACGATTCAAAACCAGTTGGGCCCGTTGAAAATCGGCCTTGTCCGAAGCAAACCGAGGATAAATCTCAAAATAACCATAGTACTGATCCTCTTTGGCAAGGCGGATATCGTACCGTCTTTTCACCTCATCGGATCGCATCCCAAAAAGGAACAACAGGAAGTTATCATTTCCCACCTGACCGGGCTTGGGTTTTGGAAGCTCGTAGGATTTGATCTCCTTCAATTCAAACTGAATTTCGTAGAGATAATTGGCGGTACAAAGGTATTTTTTTTCGATGTCCGGCCGGTTTTCCTTTCGAAGCTCAAGGAGCGCCAAACTTACAGGAGCCGCCTGGGATCCTGCCTTCATGTATTTGGCAACACCACTTGAAGATTTCCGTGCGCCGAAAGTTTTGTCCACCTCGATTAGCTGGAGCTTGGCGACAAGGGTTTGAACCTTTGTCATTTCCTGCTCCCAACGGATCAAATACTGATCAAGAACCGGATCAGGCCGAACGGGCACCGCTCCTGCAACTCCTGGCGGATTTGCCCCCTGCGCGGGAAGCCCCTGATTCACACCACCCTGAGCGGGCCCACCTTGGGCATGAACGATCGAAGGAATACAACTGAGCAGTCCCATCATCCCCCAAGCCAAACCTGATCGAAAATCCGCCATGGGAATGAACCTCCTTGAGTTGCGATCCCTGCTTATAACCGCTTGGGGAGTTTGCCCGAAAGGGCATTCCCGAAAGAAGGGTTATTTTTTACCTCCTTGGCCAAACCCAACCTTGGAAAAGTCTGCTTATTTGGGCTTCAGAATCAGATATTGGGGGAGCTGGATTGTTCCAAAAGCGACCCGATGAAATTCCAGATTTGCATCCCCTGTTTTTGAATCCAAACCCGGGTCCCCCGCAAGCGCCTGGGGCGGAAAAAACCGCTGCGGAACCCTATCGGTGTAAAGCTGAACCAGATGATATTTCTCCAATAACCTTCGAATATCCGAGCGGGGAAAAATATTCGCCTCGTTCCATTTGCAGTTCGAACATGTCACTCCGGTGAAATCAAGGAAAACCGGTTTCCCGTCTTTTTTGCTCTGTTCAAGGGCCAGGGACAAATCCCCACCAAAGACAGGGCCCTCGGCTTCCGAAGTGGGTTGTTCATCCGGGAGCAAAAAAGCATCCACCCAAGAAAAAATCACGCCCTGCGGCCGCGAACGAACCAGATGACCACCACCGCCTGGTATCGCCCAAAGGGAGGGGAGCAGGTGCAGGGCAACAGCTACCACAACCGTTGCAAAAGCGGCCCTTGGAACCCCCAAAGAGTCCCCGGGAGTATCCAAAGGAAGCTTGAACCATCCCAAAAGGTAGGCCGCGCAGCAAAACAGGATGGCAATGGTTAAAGCCATGGACAGATCATAAGTGAAGAATTGGGCGTCCCAAAATTTGATCTCAGCCAGTCGAAAAAATTTAATCGCGGCAGCCAACTCCAAAAAGCCCATCGTTACCTTGACCGTGTTAAGCCATCCACCGCTTTTGGGAAGACTCTTGAGATAACTCGGAAACAAGGCAAGGAGAAAGAAAGGGGAGGCGAATGTGGCAGAAAATGCAACTCCCCCCAGAAGCCTTTGCCACCATGGCATGGCCCCTTGGGAACCGACCCCACCAAATCCCCCCAGAAAAGGGGCCACACATGCAAAGCTTAGCATGGTGAAAGTAAGAGCCATGAAAATCGTTCCGGACACGCCACCGCGCCCTTCCCGGCTTGAGGTGAAATTGGTTAAAAAGGTAGGCAACTCAATATCATACATTCCAAGAAGACTTAGGGAAAAATAAATAAAAAGAAAACCCATAACAATATTAAAAAAAGTATTAGTACTTAGCCATGCAAAAACAGACAAGAATGCAAAAGCAGCCAAACTCAGAACAATTATTATCGTGGAGCAATAAACTACTGCCAAAAAGAACGGACCATGCCGGGAATTATCCTGTTTGAGAAAGAAGCTGACTGTGACAGGAATCATTGGAAACACACAGGGGGTCACCAGAGAAATTGCACCCCAGGCGACCCCTAAAAGCATAAATGCAACAAAGCCGTCAGGGGCCGTTTCGACAACGCTCGGGGAATTCAGAAACTTGGCAAAGGCTTCGGGGTTGTTGATTTTTGATTCGTCATACCGACCCAATTCCTCAAATGACCCCGGTTCGGGAAGCACCGGCACCCTGGAGGACACCAAAGGCAAACTTTCTTTTTGTTTTTGGGGATTCACAACAGGCTTGGATACAACATCGCCGCCTCCAGGTGGAGTCTTTACCTTTGCGACTAGTTGAAAAGGCCCCATGGCCGGGCCAGGGTCAACGACTACGCCATCCACCATGAAATCCCAGGAGAAGTAATGTGTTCCCGGAACACAACGGGATTCATTACAGACCTGAAGCCTGACCGATATACCGATTGTTTTTTTTCCGGGTTTTGCTTCAGGGGAAATCGCGACAGGAACACGAACCCAAAATGGCCCCGGGTGCTCCAACATAAAAGTTTTGTCAACCGGATCGTTTGTCCACTCGGCATCGGATTCCAGTGGGGAACCAGCCAATGACAAAGGGGAATCCGATTCCAATTTGATCACACTAAGGTAGGCATCATCCTGATTGGGCCCCCTTTGGGTGAAAGGGTATCCGTGCCAACCTTTTGCGGGTTTAATCCTGACAAAAAGGTCAAACCGCTCACCTGCCTTTACCTTTCCAGGAACCTTGTCACCGGACAAATCAAAAGGGTCCAATGGTTGAAATTCCGCTTCAACCGTAACCCTGTCATTGTGTTCGGATTCACCCCTTTGTGAGCTCGGTTTCCATCCGATCCCTGCCGGGCCCGATTGGGCCGACAGGGAAAAAGGAAGGGTCGCCAAAACAAAAAGACAACCACAAACAACCGTGTATTTGGCCTTCATGCGATCCCTTACTGTTTTGGTAGTTCAAGACCCTGAATAACAAGCTTTTTATTCGTTTTCGTCTTGGGATCGACGACAAGTATCTGGTGATTGTTGGTGTCTGCAATGTAGATTTTACCATCGGAGGCTGCAAACAATCCACCGGGCTCATGGAATCCCTCCAAAAAACCTTTCGCGGTTCGTGTTTGGGGATCCAGGGTTTTTAATTTGTTGTTGTAGGTATCGGCGACATAAAGAACCCCATTAAGGTATGTGACCCCAAGGGCGTGCTGAAGGCGGACTTTATCACCCTCGCCATCGACATCACCGAATTCAAAAAGGTCCAAACCGACCACTGTTTTCACCTCGCCATTTCCATCCAAAGGCAAGGCCCGAACAGAGCTGGTTTCGCTATCGGCAACCCATAGGGTTTTGCCATCCGTGGTAAGTCCGCTTGGCTGGGCGAAACTCGAACGGGGAAGGGGGCCATCCCGCAGGGTTTCCCTTCCATTACCGGCAAAAGGCGCAATGGTTTCCTTTTCGAGATCCATTTTCCAGATCTGATGGTGACCTGCCAAGGCAATAAAAAGTTCCTTTCCATGGACCAAAACATCCCAGGGGCTGTTCAAGCCAACCTCTATTGCTTTTCCACGGCCATCGCGATCTTGTCCCTGGGCACCGGTCCCGGCAATGCGGGTTACTTTCTTTGTCTTGAAATCCAAGGCCCTCAACGAATGGTTTTTTCGATCCGCGACAATGAGTTTGTCACCAAACAAAGCCATTCCTTGTGGATCGTTAAAGGAAGCAACTGAAAAGTTCCCATCGATCATTCCCGGTCCGTTGCCTCCGGCAACCTCAAGGACTTTCCCTTCCATGTTCGTAACCACAATTCGATGGTTCGTGCTATCCGCTATAAAAATCCTCCCGGTAGGAGGATCAACAATGACTTTGCCGGGAAAACGGA
This sequence comes from uncultured Singulisphaera sp., assembly GCA_963923115.1. Lineage (GTDB taxonomy): Bacteria > Planctomycetota > Planctomycetia > Gemmatales > Gemmataceae > SYLG01. The sequence goes on along the minus strand of CAWUOD010000129.1, from coordinate 1,235 downwards.
GAGGCTCGGGACTCGCTTCCCTTGCCAGTTCGGGTTTAAATTCTTTGGTGTCAAGGGTGCCATCCGCCTTGTGAATCCGGACAAGTTGGGAAATCAGGCGATCAAAAAGATCGTAATTCCCTTCACCCGAGCGTGCCGCCACCACATTTCCAAGGGGATCAATAAGCACAAGACTTGGCCAGCCCGATGCGCCATAGGTTCTCCAAATTCTCTGGTTCGCATCGTTAACAACAGGGTGTTTTACCTCGTAGCGAAGAAGTGCCTTTCGAATACTCTCGGTTTCTTTTTCGTTTTCAAATTTCGGGGAGTGGACACCGATGACAACCAGTTCGCGAGCATATTTTTTTTCCAGCTTTGCGAGGTCGGGCAAAGTGTGAATGCAATTGATGCAACAAAGCGTCCAAAAATCGATTAGGACAATTTTTCCCCTAAGCGACTTCAGGGTAATCGGCTTGGCGGTGTTCAACCAGGCAACTCCACCCTCCAGTTCCGGTGCTTCAATTGGTTTGTCCTGCCCTTGGGCTTTTGCCATTCCCGGAGCCAGTTGGCCCATAAGGAGAGCAAACACGACCCCCCAGCAACTAACTGAAAAAAGATATGCTTTCCTATGTAACGCAATCGACAACTGCCTTGTCATAGTTATTTCCTTTTGGGAAAAGGGGGTTTAGGCAATGGTTTTGCTTGACCCGAGGGCATCCAACCAGTCACGATTGAGGTTAGGGTATTGTCCGCGCAACATCAAGGCGGCCTCAAAGGGAACAAATTCCGGGTTCGGAAACAGGTTCCACAAGGACTCATAAAAGGTTGAAACGATGTCCATTGAATCGATTTCCCAGCCTAGAATCACGCAAAATGCAGGGGCAGCTCCCCGTTTTTGGGACGCTTTTGGCCTCCTTTTGTGCGTGCTTTTGGCACTTGCGGCAACACTTTTCCCCGCAAGAAATAGTGACCTTTTTTTCCATTTGGCTGCGGGTAGACAGCTGCTGGAAGGTACTTACAACTTCCAAAATGACCCGTTTCTCTACACCGCCGATCAACCCCTTGTAAATCACTCATGGCTTTATGGTGGAATTGTCTACTCGATCCACCAGTTTCCAGCCGGCCCTGAAATTCTTGTTGTGCTCAAGGCGATTTTGGCCGCGGTAACCATTTGCCTGATAGCATCCTGTTCGAAAGCAAAAACCGGAACCCTGACCCTTGGAGTTTTCACTCTGGGATTGGCTGCCCTCGGCATT
>CAWUOD010000128.1:0-7648 GCA_963923115.1 uncultured Singulisphaera sp. | reverse complement strand
AAACGAACCAACAAGCCAGCGGCCATCAAGGCACTGGATGCGGCTCCCATCGAAGTTTCCCCTGATGAGGATCCACGCCAAAGGCTGGCGGACTGGGTGACTGGACCGACCAACCCTTTCTTCGCCAAAGCCATCGTTAACCGCTATTGGGCCCACTTTTTTGGCCGGGGCATTGTCGATCCGATGGACGATATGCGGGTTACCAATCCGCCAACCAACCCTGAACTTTTGGATGCGTTGAGCCAGGATTTCATCAGGAATGGTTTTCACCTTAAGCATTTGGTGCGAACCATTGTCAACAGTCGAACCTACCAACTCAGCTCAACCCCCAGCGAAACCAACGCGGCCGACAAGCAGAATTTTGCCCGCTACTATCCTCGCCGAATGTCCGCCGAGGTGCTTCATGATGCGGTGTGCCAACTTTCGGACTCCCCAGCGACATTTGGTGGGCTTCCCCAGGACAAACTGGCTCCCAAACGGGCCTTGATGCTTCCTGATGAGTCCTTCAGCAGCTATTTCCTTGATGTGTTTGGCAAACCACAACGAATCAGCGCCTGCGAGTGCGAGCGCATCGGGGAGGCCAATCTCGCCCAGGCTCTCCACCTCCTCAATTCTGATGACATTCAGGGGAAAGTGTCACGCGCCGGAGGCCGTGCGGATACTTTGGCAACCAAAGACAAGCGCACGGATGAGCAAAAGGTCGAGGACCTTTTCCTTTGGGCCTTCAGTCACAAACCCACCAAAGAACAGAAGGACGCGGCGTTGGCCCACATCAACAAGCACGGGGCCAACAAAAAGCTGGCTTACGAAAACATCCTTTGGGCCCTGATGAACTCGAAAGAATTCCTCTTCGTCCAATAGTGTTTGACTCCAAAAATCCATAACCCCAGGCGCGCCTTATGGTACCCTGGGGTTATTTTGTTTTTCATGATTAACTTCGAGGAATGAATCCCGGTAGCGAATGGGAAATGCTGGATTTTCAAACCGGGCCGTCACAGACATTCCCACTCGACGATGGCTTTTTCTTGAGATATGCCCGCCTCTTGTCCGGCGAAAAATGCTCGATGGCATATCGCAGCATTGTCCGTGGCATTTCCCTTGCGTGCTGATCAAGAAACGCCTCCAAAAGATGCCTGGCCTTCGCTCCAACCTCCCTCAACATCCAGCCGCAAGCCTTTTGGATCAGATCCTCCGGGTCGTTCAATAGTTTTTGGCACAACGCCAGTGTATCCGCGAATTGATCGTGACGAATGAAGTGCTGGGTCGAGACAATGGCGATCCGCCGTTCCCAAAGCGATTTCGATTGGGCCAGTTGAAACAGGGGCTCCCTTGATTTGTCCAAAAGACAAGCCCCGACGACTTGCGGTGCCGAGCAGTCGACCAAATCCCAATTGTTGATGAAAGCAGTATTATCCAGATAAAAATCAAAAAAAACTCGCCTTTGAGGATCTTTGCACTTTGCCACCTGCAAAACAAGGATCATCAATGCCAGGTGCCGTTCCTCGTGGACTGGCGAATTGAGCAGCAATCGGATTTCCTCAAGGGGAAGCGACCGAAACTCGCGGGAAACGGCGCGCAGGCTTGGCACTTTGATGCCGATGAAGATGTCGCCTTCGCCATATTGGCCCGGCCCGGTTTTGAAAAAACGCCTGGACGATTGCGCTACCTCGGGCGTGGCAAGGGTCTTTAGTATTTGTTTTGCTTCCTTGGCGGTCATTTTTCATATCCCCGGGCGCCCAAAACATCATCAGCGCCAATAAAGATTTCGTTCAGGCAAACAAGGGCGCATTGCAGCACACTTTTGAATAATGCGTCGCATTGGGCTGTTTCGAAATGGGAGGAGCCAACGATTTCCCGGTAGGGGTGTTGGCCGGCCAGGCCATGAAAAACCTCAAGGCACCAAAGTGTCCGTTTCTTTTTTCCCAATAAACAATCCGGTCCTTCTTAAGGGCCCAGGCTTTCAGGACGCCCCTGGCTTCGTCGGCCAATCCCTGTTCCATCGGGATTATTCTCCTGCACGGTGGAAGTGACAATTCCTCATAAAACCGACGGTCATCGAATCCGGCAACAGCCGCATCATCGCGGCTTGCACCGTGGTAAATGCGCATCAGACGCGCCCAGTAGATCGCCGCAAGGCATAATGGGCATGGCTCGCAACTGGAATATATCTCGCACCCCTCGAGGGTGAATGTCCCCAACCGGGAACAGGCATCGCGAATCGCTGTGACCTCGGCGTGGGCGGTAGGGTCATTGGTCGAGGTAACACGGTTCCACCCCCTTCCGATGATTTCCCCTTTTCAAACGATTATTGCGCCAAAGGGTCCGCTCTCGTTGGCATTCATCATTTCCCGGGAGAGACGAATGGCTTCCCGGAGAAAAAACAGATGCATGTTTTATTCCATACCCGGAATCAATGAATGTTTCAGGATTTCAGGGAAAACAGGGCCTGGAAGAAATCCCGGATTTTGGCGTGATCCTTGATACCCGGGGCTGATTCGACCCCACTTGCGACATCAACCCCAAAAGGCCGGACATCCCTGACCGCCTGGGCCACATTTTCCGGGGTCAATCCCCCCGCCAAGAGAATGGGGGACGGCGGCTTCCACCCCTTGAGCAGATCCCATGGTAGTGTTTTTCCAGTCCCCCCATGGAGCCCCTTAACCTTGGCATCAAGAAGGATGGCCTTGGGTGGGTGGGCGGAAATCGTGGGCTTTTGGAGATGCGCCACAAGATCGACCAGGTCCGATGCCTGACTTACAGACCAGGCACGAATCCATCGCGCTTTGATGACAAACTCGGTTTTGGCCAGGCCATGCCACTGAAGGGCGGTCAACCCGGAATGCTGTTCCAGGAGCTTTTGCCCTTCCGAAGGAGGTGTCTCGACCACGACCGCCACGGCTTCCACCAGCGCCGGAATGGCATCCAGCAATTTTTTTGCTTGTCTTGGCGCAAGGTAACGAGGTGAACCCGGGTAAAAATTCAAACCAATTGCCGAAGCCCCTGCCTCCAGGGCGACCTCAAGATCCTTGACCCGGGTAATGCCACATATCTTGACCCGGGTAATCATGGGGAACCGCGAAAAAGGTGAGGATTATACCCAACACCCATTAAGGTACATGACAATCGACTCCAGACTATCCACCCGGAAAAATGAAGGGGCTCCGGCCCGAAACAAACCCGATTCCACCCCTGCCATCCCAATAAACCCTTCGGATGGCAGGCCCAACCCGTTTGTGCGCCTGTTTTCCTAGGCGGCATTCGCGCCTGGAGCCCGCTTATGCCACGATTCCTTTTTCCAGGATTGGGGCACATGCCTTCGGTCAGGCTCACAGGAGTAGCACCACCACTCAATGCCCGCTTCGCCAGGTCGCCATGTAAAGAAGGCACGCCGATTGTTGACCAGGGTTGGAAAACCAATCATGCCCCGCTCCGCATCAAGGAGGGTAATCCCCACCTGTTCCAATTCGACCAACAATCCCCTTAGGTGGGAGGAAAGTCGCTTGATCTCATCCTGGGAGTGGTAGAGGTCGGATCTCCCCTTCCAATCAAGACTTGACCGCTTTTGGAATAGCAAGTCCCGTTTTTCCTCGATCAGGAGGAGCTGACGATCGCTTGCCATGAGATCATCCACGATGCGTCGCACCAAGGGAAGCATGGACGCAGCCAGCTCCCAGGTCATTACATCTTCCTGGATTAGGACTTCAGGCGTTTGATCTGCCTGGCTCCGATTGGACCGTCCCATCCGTTAGTACCCCCTGAGGAAACCCGGGATTCGGATCTCACCCCCATAGGATCGGATTGGGGAAAGGGAGTCTCCACGCAAAGATGGGCAAGAAAGGGTTCCATGAAGAGTCCCCGCCCGCAGAGCAGTCACGGGCCTACCAACTGATCCAAAGCGAACAGTTGATCCCGGGAAATGAAAAATTTGACGAAAGGTCATCGAGCAGGGCAAATGTGCGAAATAAAAAAGGGGATTTTGCCGGCCATTGCCAACAAAATCCCCAAAAATCCCGATTCTTTAATCGATTACAGAGTCCCTGATCAGGCCCCACGCCACTGAACCAACCCCTCGAGGGCGTAATATTCAGGCAAACCGAGCTGATCAAAGGTTTTTGCGGTTTGTTTATTGCGATCTTCGGCCCGCTGCCAGAATTCCCTTTTGTCGGAGCCCCCCGGGAACATGGCGCGGTCCTTTTGGGATTGGTGGCGGAAAATCGCCTCCCGCTTTTGGAGGATCTCCTCGGGACTCAGGGGAACGACACGCTCGATTTCATGTGGCTGCCATTCTTCCCAAGCGCCACGATACAGCCACACCTGGAAGTTCATACCCTGGGCAAAGACCCTTCGCACGGCCATAAAAATGGCCTCCGCGCAGGTCCGGTGGGTTCCATGGGGGTCGGACATTTCCCCGGCGACATAAATTTGGGTCGGTTTCAGCCTGCGAAACAGGGCCGCGATGTCATCGACATCATTGGGATGGATGGGGGCCTTTGCGATGGTTCCCGTGCGATAGAAACGGAGATCCATGAATTCGAGCTGCTCCGGGGGGACCCCGCAAACCGCCGCGCCCGCGCGGGCTTCCGTGGTTCGAATCAGGGATTTGATCTTGAGCAAGTCGGAGGAATCCGACTCACCTGGCTTTTTGGCCTTGAGGAATTCCCGGACCCTCTCCCGGACTTTTTCGATTTTTTCGGACTCGATCCCAAAAAGACGGCTAAACTCATCGACAAAATCCGTGAATCTCCAGGCGTCATGATCAAACACCGCGATGTTGCCGGATGTCATGTAGGCGATGTGGACCTTGTGCCCCTTTTCAACAAGGCGGATGATGGTTCCACCCATGGAAATCACATCGTCGTCGGGATGGGGACTGAACACAATCGCCGTGCCGGGGCTTTCACCACCCGGATTATCCGTAATGGTTTGTGAAAGCTCCGAGAAGACCCTGTGCCCCAATCTGCTCGCCGGCCCGAGTTCCCGCAAAAGATCGTAAAGTCCATGTTCCCGGAAATCATCATCCGAAAGCTTGAGGAGGGCTTTTTTCTTTTCAAGGGCCAACTGGATTACCGCCTTGCGGATTAGTTGGGGGGTCCATTCGATCGGACCCGCGCGCCAGGGGCACGCCCGGGCCGTCAACTCCGAAGCGGCATCGGAATCCAACAGGAAGGTCGCCCGGGGATGGCTTTGGAGGAAACTGGCCGTCACAGCCTCTGTTTGGCCCAATTCCGCGGCGCGGTGAACAATACGGGCTTTGTGTTCCCCAAAGGCCAAAAGGAAAACCTGCCTGCATTCAAGGATGGTTCCGACCCCCATGGTGAGGGCGCTGTGGGGCACATTTTGCTCCCCGAAAAATCCGCTCGCCGCGTCACGACGAGTCACCGGGTCGAGGGTGACCATTCGGGTGCGGCTCTCCTTCGAGGAACCGGGTTCATTGAATCCGATGTGGCCGGTTCGACCGATTCCCAGGATCAGGAGTTCGATCCCGCCATGGCTTTTGATCGCGGCCTCATAATCGCTACAGTATTGCTCCGCCTGTTCCGCGGGGATGGTGCCTGAGGGGATGTGGATGTTGGCGGCCGGGATGTTCACATGATTGAAAAAGGTCTCATGCATCCACTGGTTGTAGCTGTGGGGATCATTTTTGGGCATTGGGTGGTATTCATCGAGATTGAATGTCACCACCCGTGAAAAATCGAGCCCTTCCTCCTTGTGGAGCCGGATCAGCTCCCGATAGAGATTGACCGGCGTCGAACCTGTTGGAAGGCCCAAAACCGTTGACCGTTGTGCCGCATTGTTGGCCTGGATCAACTCGCGAATGTGAGAGGCAAGAAATCGGGCGGCGACATGGCCATCCTCGAATACCTTGCAGGGAATGCGTGTGAGCGGAACAGTTTGGGGTTTGCTGTCCATGGGACTCATGAGCCTGAGCAGGGAAGGAAAAGAAAAAAAGTCGCAAGGAACGAATCTTGTCCAAAGTGGGATTGCCTCGCCCCGTTCGCCCAAAAGCCTAAACTTTAAGGGTGGGGGTGGGTCCTATTTGTAATAGAAGACGCCCTCTTCCAACTTTTATCTAACTTAGGAGGCGGAACGGGGTCCTCCAATTGGTTGTTTTGGAGCCAAACATTCGCCTCATGGAAATCCTTGTAAATGGCCTGAGCAGGCAATTGAAACCCCAAACCACCATCCGTGGCCTCCTGGAAGAGCTGGAATTCAGCCCTGTCCGCGTCGCGGTTGAGGTCAACAGGCAGGTTATCCCCCGGGCCCGCCATGCGGAACATGTTCTCCAGCAAGGGGATGAGGTGGAAGTGGTAACCCTGGTGGGCGGAGGTTCCGGAATGGAAAATTTCACCGAAAACCGTTGGGACAAGCCGTGGAGAATCGGTCCTTTTGAATTCAAAAGCCGCCTGATCACCGGAACAGGGAAATATCCAGGCTTGGAACTGATGCGCGATTGCATGGAAGAGAGTGCTTGCGAAGTCACAACCGTGGCGGTTAGGCGCGAGCGTCTTGTGGACCGTGAAGGAAGAAATATTCTCGACTTCCTCGACCTGAAAAAATTGACCATCCTTCCCAATACGGCTGGCTGTTTTTGTGCGGAAGATGCGATTCGCGTCGCGAAACTTGGACGGGAGCTACTCGAAAATCTGGGCAATCCTGGCGCCAAGTGGGTCAAACTCGAGTGTCTGGGCGACACGAAAACCCTCCTCCCTGACCCAGCGGCGACTCTCGAGGCCACCCGTGAACTGGTCAAGGATGGATTTCTCGTCCTCGTTTACACAAGCGATGATCCGATCCAGGCCAAACGACTCAAGGACCTGGGAGCCGCAAGCGTGATGCCGGCGGGAAGTCCCATTGGCAGTGGCCAAGGCGTTCTCAACCCCAACAATATTCGCATCATCCTCGAATACCTCAAGGACAACGACCCTGATTATCCGGTGATTGTGGACGCGGGAGTCGGATCCGCCAGCGATGTGGCTTCTGCCATGGAACTTGGTTGCGATGGGGTCCTTTTGAACACAGCCATTGCCCATGCCCAGGATCCCCTCAGAATGGCGCGCGCCATGCGACTTGCCTGCGAGGCGGGAAGGCTTTCTTTTCTCTCCGGGCGCATACCGCGAAAACTCTATGCATCCGCGTCCAGCCCAATGGAAGGGCGCATACGGCTTTCCGGAACCTATTAATTCCCCAAGTCCAAAAAGAAGTGAGACTTATCATGGATTGGATCAGCGTAAAGGAAGCCAGACAGGCAGAATCAGCCGGAAAAAAAGTGGTCATCAAGGGCTGGGTTCGAACCCGCAGGGACTCCAAGGCGGGTTTTAGTTTTCTCGAAATCAATGATGGCAGCAGCCAGGGAAATCTGCAAGTCGTCGCGGAGGCAGGTCTCCCAAACTATAAGGAGGAGGTCCTTAAACTGGGAGCTGGTTGCAGCGTCAGTATTGAGGGAGAAATCCGTCCCAGTCCCGCAAAAGGACAGCCTACCGAGTTGGCCGCCAGTGCGATCCTGGTGCATGGGTGGGCCGATCCCGTGACCTACCCCATGCAAAAAAAAGGCCATACCTTTGAATTTCTCCGCTCACAGGCACACCTTCGACCCCGCACCAACACATTTGGAGCGGTCATGCGCGTTCGCAATCAGATAGCGAACTCG
>CAWUOD010000127.1:0-7673 GCA_963923115.1 uncultured Singulisphaera sp. | reverse complement strand
TCCCACTTCGCGGTCGACCCCGGTTATAAGCCGATAGTAATCGCGAAGGGTCGACTGAGCCATTTCGGGAGTGGAATAGCGAGGTTTCCACCGCTTGCGGGCTTCGGTGTCGTGGACAAATTTGGGCAAAAGGGCGTACGCCTCTTCGTTGGCAAGAGGAGGAACCGGCATGGTGGTGTCCTTGTAAAGCTCCTCATCGCGCGGGTCGGGAGTGAATTCGCGCGGCTTGCCATCGCGTGCGTGGACGGCGTTAAAACTGATCTGGAGGACGAAAGGCTTGGGATCCTTGGCCGAGACAAATTCGAGTGCCTGGTCGCCGAAGATCTGGGTCTTATGGCGCTTTTGCGGATCCTTTGAATCGATGAACTCATCGCCTCCCTGCCCGGGCAGGCCCCGATAGAAATCCCAGCGCTTTTCCCACATCGGTTTTTGGTCCGCCTTGTCGGCGATGCCGATCTTGCCGATGAAGCCGGTGCGGTAACCGGTTTGGCGAAGAACTTCCGGATAGGTCCGCTTCCACTGGTCATCGGTCAGGTTCTGGTTGAAGCCGGCGCACTTGTGGCGGCGTTGCCATTGTCCCGTCAGGAGCGTGGCGCGACTGACCCCGCAGATCGAGGTCGTCACGAAGGAGTTGGTGAACGAGGTCCCCTTGCGGGCGAGCTTGTCGAGGTTGGGGGTCTGGACCACCGGATTGCCCAGATACCCGAGCGTATCGTAGCGCAGGTCATCGACATGGACGATGATCAGGTTTGGCCGGGCGGACTCGGCGGGACCCAACAGCAACGCAAGGGAAAGGACGATGGTGTTCATGCGGAAATTATGGGGGTTCTGACGGGGGAATCCAAGAGACAAACCACAGATCACAAAACTCCCATGCGGGCAATGCGATTTGGGGGTCTATTTTCCCCGTACGATCCAGCACGAATCGTGGCCTTCCATGCCGATTTTGGGATAGTATTCGCGGGCCTTGGGCGCGGCGAGAAGGATCAGCATGGTGGAAAGCCCGGCCACCTCGTGTGTGCGCCGGACGAGTTCCTTGCCGATCCCCTGATGCTGGAAGGCGACATCGACAGCCAGATCCGAAAGGTAGGTGCAGTAGACGAAATCGGTCAGTGCGCGGGAGACGCCAACGAGCAAACCATTCGGCGCGCGAGCGGTGAGGATCAGCGAGGCGTTTTGCACCATGCCACGGAGAACATCGGGTTTGTCGACCGGACGCCGCTCGGCCAGGGTCGAGCGGTGGAGCAGATCGGCAAACTCCTCCGGTGAGAGTCCGGGTTCGGTTGCATAGCGGATTTCGGACATCCTGCTTTTCCCACAAACCCTTTTGCGCCCATCCCTTCGAGCCGGGGTAGTATCAGGCCGACTCGGCGACCGGACCACTGTCTTGTTCTTCGCCCTGGTGGGCGAGCCATTTCTGGATCCGGGGGAGATCGCTTTTCCAGTGGGTGGAGGAGGCGCGACGGGAAACGAACGCCTCGTAGAGGAGATCCATCGTCTCCAGGAATCCGCGAAGTTGGGTGACCCGCTCCTCAAGGCGAGCCTGCTCCTCGGTCTCCTCCGTGGCGGGGAGCTTGAGGCTGCCGATGGCCATGTTTTCGGCTGCGAAGTTGAATTCGTACTGTTGCTGGTGGCGGACCATGATCACGCCAACCTTGCGGGGCCATTTCCCCTCCAGAAGGGCGCGATAGGCCTCCGGCATGCGGGTGGGGCCTTCGCTGTGTACGCTTTGGCGACCGGTTTGACCCCTGGGGCACTCGAGGTTCATCGACTTGGTCAGCATGACCGCGACGCTGGTTCCATCGGAGAGCTTGACCTCATCGGTGGATCCATCGAGCTGGTACCAGAGCCAAATGAGAAATTCGTTTCCGAAAAAGTCGCGGCAATCCTCGTCGGGCATCCAGGCAACTTCGCCAGGGGAGCGACCAGGCAGGAACGCCGAAGGCTCGGCATCCTCGACGCCGCGGGGCATTCCGGCCGTTTCGGCAAGCTGATAGGCGAGGCTTCCGGCGGTTACCTGGACTGGTTTTTTGCCAAAAGTCGCTTCGAACTGGTCGACAAACCGGTCAATCATGGCGACAGAGGCGGTGCCGAAAAAGACCTCGCCGGAGGTCCCATCCCACAAGACAGGGACCATTTTCCGTTTGAGAAAGCGCCCGTCCTTGGCTTCCGCCTCGAGACGGTCCTGGGCCGCTTCCTTGGCCTCTTTGCGTTGGCGCTTGGAGGGACGACCGCTTGGGTTGTCCTTGGCCAGACCGAGTAGCTCCTCGGCGGCATAGGCTTTGAGCAGGTCGGTGGGGAGCTTGTTGACATCGACCCTGAGGGCGAAGCCAAGTGTCTCGTTGACGACATTCTTTTCCAGCTGAAAGTTGCGGTCGAGAATGTGTTCTCCCGCGATCCAGCCGACGGTCACACCGTCCTTGGAGGCGACCCTTTGGCTCCCCATGCCCATGGCCGAAAGGCGCTCGAGAAATTCCTCGCCAAAATCACCCGGACGGTAACCCGGAATGCGGAAACGGGTGTAGCTGATGGTTCCGGAGAAAAAGCCCATGAACGCCTCAAAAAACTGTGCCGGGAAGGGACAGGGGCCTCCCCGACGATAGATCGGTGGAAAGACCCGAACAGAGCCCAAACGGTCAACTTACCGGATCACGATACGACCGCCAGACTTAACCCATTCTCCCCCAACTTTCGCATGAAGGAATAAGGAATTTTTCAAAATCCGAAAATACCCCGGAACCAAAACCCATCAAGCGGGTTAAATCAAATAGGGACACCTTTGATTCGCAGGTTTTTCGGGGTCTTGCCATGACTTCCTCGCCTTCCCTCTGGGTTCAATCGTTCGTCCGGGCCATTTGTCTGGGTGGGCTTGTCGGGGTGGTTTCGATCGGCTTGGCGGCGGATGCCCCTCCCAAGGTCGAAAAAGCTGCCAAAAAAGCCACCATCATCGCCAACGCCCCGAAACCGATGGCACCGGGGGCCGTCCTTTCCCCCTCTGACATGGCCAAACGGATCGATGGGCATGTGGGAGCCCTCCTTTCCCAGGACAACTTTGTCCCCAGCCCCCAGTGTTCGGATGCCGAATTTTGCCGCCGGATCCATCTCGACCTGACCGGCAAGATCCCGACCGCCCAGGAAGCCCTGAGCTTCCTGGAGGACAAAAGCCCCAACAAGCGCGAAACGCTCATTGACAAGCTCCTCTCTTCGAAGGGGTATGCCCGGCACATGGCTGATTTGTGGCAGGCCCTGATGATGCCGCCGAGCATCGAGAACAGGCGGTTGGACGGTGAACCCCTGGTGAAATGGCTGGAAAAGGCATTTTCGGAAAACAAACATTGGGACGATCTCACCCGCGAGGTCCTCACCGCGACGGGTCCCCAGGACGAGAACGGCGCGACGACCTACTTCCTCGCCAACAGCTCCCTCGACAAGCTGACCGATTCGGTCTGCAAGCTGTTCATGGGTGTTCAACTCCAGTGCGCCCAGTGTCACAATCATCCGTTCAACCCGCTGTGGAAACAGGACGACTATTGGCACACCGCCGCCTTCTTCATCAAGGTGAAGGCGCAGCCTCCCCGCAACAACAAGGACACACGAATTCCCACCGTCGCGGAAAACAACCAACCCCCCAACAAGAAGGCCCTTCCCGAATCGACCAAAAAGCTACCACCCAAATTCCCCGCGGGCGAAAAGCCAACCCTCACCGCCAAAGAGCCTTATCGCCCCGCTTTCGCCAAATGGATCACCGCCGATGCGAACCCCTTTTTCGCAAAAGCCGCCGTCAACCGCATCTGGGCGCAGATGTTTGGACGGGGACTTGTCCATCCGATCGATGACATCCAGGATGGCAATCCCGCCTCACACCCAGGCCTTTTCGAGGATCTGGCAACACAGTTCAAAGCGAACCACTACGACCTCCATCATCTGCTCAAGGCGATCTGTCTGTCCGAGACCTACCAGCGCACAAGCAAACCTTATCAGGGGAACGAAAAAGCCTCGGCCCACTATCTTGCCCGGATGCCTGTGAAGGTTTTAAGCCCCGAGCAGATGTTCGATTCACTCAGCGACCTGTTCACACCGCCCACCACCGGGCAAGATGTCGCCAAAGCGGACAAGGTGGAGAAAAAAGCCGACAAAAAGGCGGATAAGAAGGCCAACAAGATTCCGGCCAAACCCGGCACCGCCCAGCGCAACCAGTTCCTCGCCTTTTTCCGGGGGGAGGAGGGCGCGGACCAGACCGAGTATCAATCGGGCATCCCTCAGGTGCTTCGGCTGATGAACTCGCCCCAACTCAACAGCCCCGCGATCCTGCGCAATCTGGATCCCCGGGCGACACCCGCCGCGAACATCGACACGCTCTATCTTGCGATCCTCGGACGCAAGCCGAGCAGCTCCGAAGCGGCCAAAATGCGCGAGCTTGTCGTCAAGGCGGACAAGCCGATGGACAAACGCCAGGCCTATGCGGACATCTGCTGGGTGCTTCTTAACACCAGCGAGTTCGCCCTCAACCACTAATATTTTTGCCTATTTCCACCCAAAACGACTCAAAAGACCAGATCAGGGAGGTTCAGCCATGTTGAGCCAGCTTCTTTCCAGCGGATTTTCCAGGCGCGATGCCTTGCGCCTCGCCACATCAGGGGCGTTGGGTGCGTCCCTTTCGGGCTGGATGCCGGTCCTTGCCAAAGCGACCGCCTCGGCCCCAGCACCCGCCGCCAAACGGAAATCGTGCATTCTTCTGTACATGGATGGCGGACCGAGCCACATCGATACTTTCGATCCCAAGCCGGGCGCGGAAACAGGCGGCGAGTTTGGTGTCATCGACACATCCGCCCCGGGCATCCAGATCAGCGAGCATCTCCCCGAGATGGCCAAGCAGATGGACAAAGTCACTCTGCTTCGTGGCATGAGCACCGCCGAGGGAGCCCACCCGCGCGCCAAGCACCTGATCCATACGGGGTATCGCGAAGGCGTGGGTGGTTTGTCCTATCCTTCGATGGGTGCCATCGCCTCGGCGGAGATCGGCAATCCAAATCTTCCCATTCCGAACTTTGTCGCTGTGGGCCGCAGCCAGGGCGCGGGTTTCCTCGGGGCCAAACACGCCCCCCTGGTGGTCAATGACCCAACCAAAGGAGTGGAAAACCTCCGCCCATTGGTGAGCGCCGGACAATTCGACAAGCGGTATGACCTGCTTGAGCAGATGGAATCGGCCTTCCTCAAGGAATACCAGGCGGGCCAAAGCGCCGATCATAAAACCACCTACCAGCGGGCAGTCGAAATGATCCGCTCCAAAGAGGCCCAGGCCTTTGACCTTTCGAAGGAATCGGCCGAGACCAAAGCGAAATATGGCTCCGGCCGCTTTGCCCAGGGATGTTTGCTCGCGCGGAGACTGGTCGAGGCCGGAGTCGCGTTTGTCGAGGTCAACCTTGGCGGATGGGACACCCACGAAAACAACTTTGACCGGGTAAAAAACCTCTCGGCTCAAATCGACCAGCCGATGGCGGCGCTTCTTGCCGACCTCAAGGACCGGGGAATGCTCGATAACACATTGGTGATCTGGATGGGCGATTTCGGTCGCACCCCGAAGATCAATGCCCGGGGCGAAAAACCCGGCCGCGACCACTATCCACGCGCCTGGACCAGCCTCATGGCGGGAGCCGGTCTCAAGGGTGGCAGGGTCATTGGCAAGACGGACGAAAAAGGCGGCACCGTCATCGAAAATCCGATCTCGGCGGTCGATTTTATGGGAGGCGTTTGCCAGGTTCTCGGAATCGATTCCTCAAAGTGGTACCAGACTCCGATCGGCCGTCCGATCCGCGTTGTCGACAAGTCGGCAAAACCCATTCCCGGACTTGTCTAAAGATCGAAATGTTGACTTTGGCAATCTGAAAAAGATTCAAAAGACACCGCTTCAAACAGGCGGTGTCTTTTTTTAGTTGTTGGGATCGGTTTCCGGTTCGGGGGTTTTCACCTCGAAAATTTTATCGACAACACCACCTTCGGGTATCTCGATCTTCCATGGTGTTTTTTCAGGCGACGCATAAGCCTGTGCGTTGAGCCGGGAGGCAAGTTGTGGAGCAAGGGTGACCCGGTAGGTTCCAGGAGGAATCCCTTCACCCCAGGGGAAGGTCTTTGCGGCAAACGAACCATCCATTTGCAGGATGCTGCTGGGATTGTCCTTTTGGAAACTATTCCCGGCATCAGGGAAGAAATTGATGCTTCCTGCGGTAACAGGATTACCCTTGTGGGTCACCTTGCCCGTGCAGACAACCATCCTGGGTTTATCTGAACCGCAACCCACAAGGGCAATCAACAAAGATAGCAAAAGTCCTGGCCTGCAAAAACGAAGGTCGAACATATTTGAACTCCGGTTTATCAGGGTATATTAACGATCTGGCCATCGGCGGGACGGATCAGGAGCCGAACGGTCGCGGAGGGTGTGGCATAGTTGAGCGGGCGGACACTCCCATCGGCAAAGGCAAACTGTGGCCCGCCGCTGACGCTTGGGTTCCCCCAGTTTCCGCCCCCACAACTTTCGCTCCCAACCGACCAGCCCGCCCCCGAGGCACGATCGGGAAACCCGTTGAGTTGGCCATCGGAGTAGAGTTGATCGCCACAGCGCCCTGTGCCACCTGTTCCGCCCATCACATAGGGTTCATCCCAATACCAGGAACCTGTGTTCACCGCGCTTTGAGCCATGGCTTTTTCGCCAAAGAGTATGGTGTTGCCTGTTCCATCCATGATACCCGCCATCGTGGTCACCTTGCCCCAACCGGAATATGTCGTGCAAAAAACCTGGTCATTTGCGGCATAGTCAGTCCGGGCGCTGGGACCGACACCGCCATCGTTGTACGAAAAACCGGGATAGATGGAGTCCGTTGCCGGAACGGCCTGGGCCAAACCACCACGGCGCATCGGACTATAAAAGGTCTTGATTGGTGTTTTGAACGCCACGATCGGATCGCGATACACACCCTCTTGCTCGACATAAGGCAGGAGGGAATAAAATGCCGATCCAAGCTGGTAGGCTCCGGCTTTGGAGGGATCACCCCAACGGGGACGAAAAGCGCCGTAACCGGGAATCGTCGTGAAGGCGTTGGGCGTGGTGTAGGGGGCGGAGTTGGCCGGAATTCCGGGAGTGTAATCGTATCCACCCCCGTTTGGCAAATGTTTGTATGTCGATTCATACGACAAGGCGGCCAAGACTAGTTGTTTCAGATTGTTTTGGCTCGACATCCGGTTGGCCGCCTCGCGGACTTTCTGGACCGCTGGAAGAAGTAGACCAACCAGAACCCCGATGATGGCGATGACCACCAGCAGTTCGATCAGGGTAAATCCTTTGCTTCGTCTGGTTGACACGATGACCATTTCTCCAATCCGGTTGCACAACCTTTACGCGTGCCATAGAACAAATCCAATTGACACCTGCCCAGTTGTCAAGATAATCAGGCTCAAAGTTATATTGTAGGTTTTGGCAAAGTCCCCTTCCGGTGGGTTCCCGAAATTTCGTTGCGGTTTCAAACACATGAAAACCAAAAAACACGATCCCCTTGAACCCCAGAGATGCGCCGAACTGTTGTGCGCCCTGGCCAGTCCCGAGCGATTGCGAATCGTTCGCCTCCTTGCGGACGGGGAGAAGAATGTCACAGAAATCACGGGGATATTGGAGATTCCAC
>CAWUOD010000126.1:0-7689 GCA_963923115.1 uncultured Singulisphaera sp. | reverse complement strand
GGTACCGGTCTGGTGATGAAATTACCAAAAAATTCCCCTCATTTTCACCCTGAAATCGGCATATCAAAGGCATCCGTGATCAAATACCATATAAAAAACAACAATTTGGTTGCGTTCGCGGGAGATGGACCAACCGACCTCGAACCAGCACTTTTGACAAATCCACGCCTGAGATTTGCCAAGGGAACCCTGGCCCGACTTTTAAATGACAAACAAGAAGACTACATTCCATTTGAAGATTGGGAAGAAATTCCAAATTACCTCCTCCGTGAATCCTCAAAATAGGCTACTCCCGGCGAACCAATCGATTGGAACTCCTCCATTATTGGAAATAAAAGTGTTTGTTTTTTGAAAATGATCACATCCTAAAAAACCTCGATAGGCTGACAATGGTGACGGGTGAGGCGCCTCAAGGACCAAATGGGAGGGATTGAAGATCCTTCCCTTATGTTCTCGGGCCGGGTTCCCCCAAAGCAGAAACACAATTCTATTTTTCTCGCGACCAACCCTTTCAAGAATCCGTTCCGTTAATTTCTCCCATCCCTTGCCCTTGTGGGAAAGAGCTCCTCCTTCTCGAACGCTCAAAACCGTATTAAGTAGGAGAACTCCCTGTTTAGCCCAATGGGACAGGTCAACAGGTGCAGGGCGATGGCTTTCTGACGGGAACGATCGCCTCAATTCCTTTTGAATGTTGGCAAGGGATGGAGGGGGGGTGACTTCAATCGGCACCGAAAATGCCAATCCATGTGCCTGACCAGGGCCGTGGTAGGGATCTTGCCCCAAAATTACCACTCTGACACTGTTTGGAGTGGTTAGTTCCAAAGCACGAAACACCAAGGCTGGCGGCGGGCAAATTTTTTGGGCTTTTATTTCCAGCTGATACCAATTGTCCAACAAACTCCACCAATTCTCGGCTTCAGGATTTCCCAAATAACGGGACCAGTCATTTGGTAATTTCAATTTTGATTCTGTTTGTGTCATACGGTCCTCGGCCTCTAAAAATTCAAATATAGACAAACCCAAGGGATTTGGCCGGATGCAAACGCCAGGACCTACTGAACGACCGAAGCAAATAAAAGAGTTGATAGACCAATTCACTTCTGGTTTGGCGAAAAATATCGGCTTTCAAAGTGCCAAGGGGTGGCAGGCCCCATTGGTTCCAGTTGCCTTCCTTTTGACACTATCGTGGATTTTGGCGACTAACATTCCCGCTCCCATTCCCGAATTATCATTGATTGCATTTATCCTTGGGTTTGGTGGAATCGGTTACATATTATTTAACTCATCAAAAGAGGCCTTTGGAACCGCGCCGCTTCTGCTTTTGGCCCTATTGTGCCTGGGATTCTTGTGGCACAGGATTTCATTCGACTTTCCCATCCCCGGTGTGTTTACCACAACCACACTACCCGACACTGATTACCGAATTTATCAATTATCCGTTTTGGATCGAACGGAATCACGATCCAAAAATCATCGACCAGAATGGGCAAATGACCCTCGGGTTTTCATTCCCTGCGAATTGGAATCGGTCTCTGATGCAGGAATGGCCACTACTGCTTCAGGCAAGGTACTCGTTCGCTGCCCTGGTCCTGCAGGGCACATGATTCCTGGAGAAAAGATAACAGTCACTGCCCGGTTCAAACCATTTTCTGCGCCACTAAATCCTGGGGAACCAATGCCTTATTTATGGTGGAGAAGAAAAGGGTATGTTGGAATTCTGGACTCCCGTAAACCACCAATAGCCATTGAAAGCAAATATGAATTAATTTCATCGCTGGTTCCGAATGGTTTTGGCTTCAACATTTTCAAAAACACTCTGGAAACCATAAAGGATTGGGCTGAGCAACGGCTGGAAAAATGTATTGGAGCAGAAAACCCGGAATCCAACCTTGCAAAAGCCCTGATTCTGGGTGACACCCAGACAGTTGATTTGAATGATTGGGACAAATTCAAAAAAACTGGGACAATCCATGCATTGGCAATTAGCGGCCAGCATTTGGTAATCGCGGGAGCCTTGGTGGGAATACTTTTAACATTTTTGGGATTTCCCCCAAGGCCAAGCCTAATCATCAGCACATTATTTGTTGTGTTTTACGCAGTTCTCACAGGAGCAGCGCCATCCGCAAACCGTGCGGCAATCATGGCGGTTGCCTTTGCCTGGACACTACTGATTCGAAGGCGTACATCAATTTTGAACATCATTGCATTGGCGTGGATTTTAGTTTGTCTTGTTCAACCTTCCGATCTTGCGACTCCTGGTTGTCAATTATCTTTTTTAGCGGTTTTTCTTCTGGATACTTGGCAAAGACGCCAGGATTATTCTGACAAAAAAATCGCAAAAGAAACTCCTGGACAAAAGCTTGATCAATTGGAATCCCAACTGGCCCCCTATTGGACAAAGTTTACAAAGCGCGCCATTTCCACCATTCGAGAATCCTTTTTTGTAAATTGTTGGGTTTGGTTGGGCATTTGCCCCTTGATAGCATGGCATACCAATCTTGTCAGCTTGGTGGCGCTAATTATTGGCCCATTGGTTGCTATCGCTTGCACTGGTGGATTGATTTGCGGAATGATTGGTATTCTAATTCCTATCCCCTTTTTCGAAAACTTATTTGGAACAGGGCTGATAGGATTTCTCAAAATTTCCAATCTGCTGGCCGACATGGGAGAAAGTTATTCACTTTCCTGGTTTTACCTTCCCAATATCAGCTTTTTTGGTTTGGTGGGTTGGTTAATCTTTCTGGGTTGGATTGCCCTGCCCGAAGCCCCACGCATATCGTGGAGAACGATTTTCACAGGTAGCGCCTTGCTTGTAATCCTTCTGATTTCTCCTTTTTTGCGTTGGCCGCCAAAGGATTTACTCATTCACTCCATGGCGATTGGGCATGGAACTGCTATTCTGGTGGAGGATCCCAACGGTCGGGTTTTACTATATGATGGGGGTTCAATGGCCGGCGGGGAATCCACCGCAAAAAAAATATCCCATGTGTTATGGCATCTTGGAATTTCCGCAATCGATGAAATAATCGTTTCCCATGCCGACGCTGACCATTTTAATGCTTTGACAGGTATCATGGAAAAATTTCGGGTTGGAATGGTTAGTATTGGCCCGTCTTTCACCAACCGGGATGACAAGGAAACCTCTTTGTTTTTTGAAAAAATCAATTTACGGGGGATCCCCCTCCGTAAAATTTTTTCCGGTTTGAATGCGATATCGGGCTTAACGATTTTTGAAATTCTTTATCCGGACCAGGATTACACCAACCCACCTAATCAGAATGCGGGATCAATTGTGGTCCGAATAGGATATATGGGAAAGTCCTTGCTTTTAACGGGAGATTTGGAGCCGCCTGGAACAGATTTCTTTTTAGCAAAAAAAGATCTAAGCCCTGTTTCTATCCTAATGGCACCCCACCACGGCAGCCCAAGTGCCAATCCTGAAAAGTTATGGCGAAAACTTAATCCGGGATTTGTATTTTCAAGTGAAGGGGATGAAAAACGATCAAAAATACCGGGTGGCTTATGGGGAAGAGAAATCCCCTACTGGAAAACCCAAGAAAAAGGAATGATAACCATCAAATTTAATCAAGATGGGATTTGGGTTAGTTCTTTTAAAACACGGGAGTCGTTAAAAGTAAAAGAGAACAAGGTTGAAAATTAATTGTCAAAAAAATCCGGATGCCTAACTGTCAATACCGGGCAGCGGGCTTGTCTGACCACTTTTTCAGCAACGCTTCCCAAAAACACATGGGACAACCCCGTGTGGCCATGTGTGCCCAAAATAATCAGATCAACCGACTTCTCGGACGCTACTGTCAACAATTCATCAAATGGGAGCCCCTCCCTGCAATAGGCCGTAACGGGAATTCCGTTATGAGCTATTTCTTCGATTAAGCCTCCCATCCGGTCCTGGGCTTGACGAATGATTCCAGCCGAACCATCAACCATATCAAACCCGCTACTGGCAAATCCAGTAACCAAAGCAGGCGGTGGTTGTACCACATGAACAAGCAATATTTCCGACGAAAATCTCTTTGCCATCACAATTGCATAACCAAGCGCATGCGAACTTGATTTGCTAAAGTCGGTGCCAAGGAGGATCCTTTGGAAATTCATTGCATTAAGGTGTTAGGAGCGGACAAGTTTGAAAAACGCCTCAATTAATTTCAAGGTGACAGGGCCTGGCTTCCCATTTCCAAGCACCCTGTTGTCACACTTTGTTACCGGAATAATTTCCGCGCCTGATCCTGTTAGGAAACATTCCTGGGATGTGTATAGGTCATGCCTTGTCAAAGTTGTTTCCTCTACCATGACACCATTTTCCCTTGCAAGGTCGAGGACAGTGTTCCTTGTTACACCCTCCAAAATACCCGAATTTTTATGGGGTGTTCGAAGAATACCTTTTGAAATAATAAAGATATTATCAGCCGTACACTCTGCAATTTCTCCCAAATGATTGAGCATAAGTGCTTCAGGGACCCCAGCCCGTATTGCCTCAAGCTTACCCATAATATTATTCAGATAATTTAGCGATTTAATCCTGGGGTTTAGGGCGTTTGGATGGTTGCGAATAGTGGAAGCCGTCACAATCTCCATCCCGTTATCATACATTTCCCTTGGGTAAAGAGAGATACCGTCCACAATGATGATCACTTGGGGAACGGGACAACTTCTTGGATCCAATCCAAGATTTCCCACCCCACGGGTGATCACCAAACGGATGTAACCATCCTCGCGTTTATTGACTGAGACAGTTTCAACAACAGCCTGAGCCATTTTTTCAATGCTTAATGGAATTTGTAAACAAATATGAGCGGCGCTTTCATAAAGGCGAACAAGGTGTTCATGAAGCTTGAAAACCTTTCCACCATATATCCTCATCCCCTCAAAGACGCCATCACCATAAAGAAAACCATGGTCATAAACATGGACTTTGGCATTTTCATGGTCGACAAATTGGCCGTTAAGATAAACAAGACGTGACATGACTTTTGGTTCCAGAAATTCAATGCAATTGGAATTCACCAAAATAGCTACGCTGCCGGATGCATTTCCTCATCAACCACCAAACCTTTGGACAACCTGACCAAACGGTCGGTGTCCCTGGTGATTTCAAGGTTGTGTGTAACCATCAGGATAGTAAGCCCCTCTTCCCGATTCAGGGTGCGCAAAAGTCGAATCACATCTGCACCAGATTCATCATCCAAGTTTCCGGTTGGCTCGTCCGCCAAAAGAAGCCTCGGCTTTGTTATCAAGGCACGGGCCAATGCGGTCCTTTGCATTTCCCCCCCAGAAAGCTCACGAGGCTTGTGATCAATTCGATGTCCCAATCCAACTCTTTCCAACAATTCTCTTGCAAGGGAAACAGCCCGTCCCCGCGAAACCATCCAGCCCAATGGACCTTTGCCTATCATTAATGGCAAAAGAACATTCTCTAGCGCCGTGAGTTCAGGCAAAAGGTGGTAAAATTGGAAGACAAATCCAAAGGCCTCATTACGAATCTTGTCGCGCTGGGCGGTTGGGAGGTTATCTATTCTCCGCCCTTCAAACTCAATCGAACCACTGTCATTTGCATCAAGCAAACCAATAAGGTGAAGAAGCGTGCTTTTTCCCGATCCTGATTGGCCAACTATGCTCACAAATTCCCCGGGCACAACATTAAGGTTAACACCGTGAAGGACCGGAACGGAAAGAGTGTGTTTGCGGTATGCTTTTTTCAGGGCATGCACTGAAAGAACAGGTTTCACGAAATGGGAATCCACTCCCGCATGAGAACTACAGTTAACTCTCTTTTCCAAAGAAGCTCCTGGGAGATCCAATGGCCGTTCTTTTTCATGCCTCATTTGCGAAGGTTCGAACAAAACCTTTTCATCAGAGGCATCAGGAAGATCCAACGAATCACTCATAACGAAGGGCTCTCACTGGATTGAGACTGGCGGCACGGAAGGCGGGCAGCAAACTAAACGCAACAGCAATCAGCACCGCCCCGATGTTAACAAAAAGAACCCCAAGGGCATGCACATCCGTTGGGATTTTGTCAAAATAGTAGATATCCCGTGGAAAAAGCTCCTGCCCAGTTACACTACCAATAAAAGATTCTATTTCGTTTATATTATGGGTGATTGCCAACCCCATGGCAGTACCCAAAACACAGCCAACCAAACCCAATAAAAGACCGTAGCCAAGAAAAATCTGCATAACGCCAAAACGGGACGCCCCGAGGGCCTTCAGGATCCCGATATCACGGGTCTTTTCAGCCACGATCATGGTAAATATCGCAAGGATCCCAAAACCGGCGACTCCGATAATCATGAACAGGAGAATATTAAGAATTCCCTTTTCCACCCGGATGGCAGCCAACAGAGCTCCTTGTTTTTGCTCCCAGGTCTGAACCTCCACCGGTTCATTTTTCAGCACATCTTTAAGTCGGGCAACTACTCCAGGTGCCTCATCAAAATTTTTGAGCCGGACAAGGATCGAGGTTACCCTATCCTCCATCGTTCGCAATTTTTGAAGGTGGTCAATTGGCACAAAAACATACATCGAATCATATTCAGACATTTCTGACCGAAAATAATCCGCGACGGCGAATCGATCAACAACGGGTGACAATTTTTGACCACTAACAGTAGTGATAATCACATCATCGCCTGGTTCAAGCGCCCGAATATCCTTGACCTGCCCTTCCGACCCTGCGGTCCGATCGCGAAAGTGGGCAATGGCATGACCAATGATCAAACCATGGGGCTCATGCGCCTTGGATGGCGGAGGATCGGGTGGAGGTGGAGCGGAGGGATCAGTCGGCAACTCCTGAAAATAGTTAGGTTTCCGATCCATTACATGATTTTTTGCTTGCCGAGACTTTGCTTCCTGACTCAGTTCAAAGCTGGGCTTGGCCTTTCGTTCTGGTTGGGTGAGAAATTCCGAAAATCCCCCAACCTTGGCCCGACTCTCAGGGTCTATTCCGATCAAACGAATGGAGCGGGTGAAAGGCACATCATGGTAGGCGTACTGGAGCATCGCGAAGATTTCGAGTGTTGGGGCCATGGATTCAATATTTTTGGCTAGATAGGGGTCCGCCATGATCCTGGCCATTTTCGCCTTGGGGTCAACAAATCCATCGTAGTCATAAGCTTCAATTACGATGTCGGAAAGCAGGCCATGCAAGCGGTCCCGCAACTTTGTGGAGAAGCCGTTCATGACGCTATTAACCACAATCAGCGTAGCAACACCAAGCATGACACTGACGATGCAAATCATCGCCAGCCATCGCGTCTGAAGGTACCTAAGGCAAAGTAGAACCTTGTACAATCGTCACCTCGCGGCTTCCCGCTTCCTACTCGGGAATGACGCAACCCGGTTTACGGGGGACGCCTTGCCACTAGAGCATTTTCAAAGACCTTCCCTGGCCTCCGGCTTTAGTAGCGGGAATAAGATAACATCGCGTATTGTCTGGGTGTCCGTCAAGAGCATCGCCAAGCGGTCAATGCCAACACCCAATCCTCCTGCAGGCGGCATTCCATAACGAAGTGCCGTAACAAACTCATCATCCATTCGCGCCATGGAGTCTTCCGCGGATAAACCGGCAAGTTGATTTCTGAACGCTTTTTCCTGGGTAATTGGATCATTGAGCTCGGTGTATGCGTTTGCAAGTTCCATTCCCCGAACATAAAGCTCGAACCTTTCCGC
>CAWUOD010000125.1:0-7706 GCA_963923115.1 uncultured Singulisphaera sp. | reverse complement strand
CAACACCCCAAAGGAGTTTCAAATCTTCCTGGGTAAATTTTTTGGCGCGGTCTTGCGTATCCAGTTGAACCACACCGAACGGTTTTCCGTTTACTCCAACCAACGGGACGCACATCACCGATCTGATACGAAAATCGACAACGGATTGGCTTAGTCCCACTTCGTCGGACCGGCTTGCGTCATCAGCGGTAAAAGCTTGACCGGACTCGATACATTTTCGCACGATAGTCCTTGAAAACCGTGCATTGGCTTCGTCCTGGGGCTTGCGGGATTTCACCAATTTGGGCATCAGTTTTGGTGGTGTTGAATCATCCGCCAGAATCAGAAAGCAACGGTCTGCCTGTCGGAAAAGCTGGAAAAGCTGATCCGCAACTTTGGGAAGAAGGGATTCGAGTTCCAGGGTTTTGCTGAATGCCCCGGTAATGTCAAGAAGCAGGCGCAATTTCTCGGCGGGCTGGGTGTCGAGAATTTGCTGGCTTGTTTGCTTGAGGATTTCATCCACGCAGGTGTTTTCGTCTTCCTCGGGAATTGAGCTGGTATCAATCGCTTCCGGGGCGGTTGTTTTGGATGCCGCCTTTGAGGGTTCCTCAAAATAGTATTCAACTTCGCAAATTTGAATCAGGTCTCCATGGCGCATTGGGCGTCCCAATCCCTGGGATTGGACCTTTTCACCATTTACGGTTGTGCCGTTTCGGCTTCCTTTGTCAAGGAGGTGGTATACCCCCTCAGACTTGGTCATTTGCGCATGTTCGCGACTGACCGAGGTGACTGGTATGACTACATCGCAGGTCGCTTGTCTACCAAAGACAATATTGTCCTTGATAAGTTCATGGATTTTGCCCTCTTCAGGGCCTTTGATCATTTTCAGCCTGGGCACCATGATTACCTGCTCCTTGTTGTCCCACGGGGAATGAATTCCCGGGTTTCACAATTTCCAATAACTTTGTTCTAGGAAGCCTTGGCCAATCTCACGACCAGGTCCTGCCCTTCTACCTGTGCGCCTGCCAGAATCAAAACCGATTCAATTGTAGCCGAACATTCAGCTCTGACGGTTGTTTCCATTTTCATGGCTTCAAGCACAAAAAGAGGTTGGCCGATTTGAACGGTTTCGCCGGGTGAAACAAGGATGCGGGAGACCAATCCCGGCATGGGTGAGCCCGCATGCAAGGGATTTCCGGGTTCCGCTTTGATTCTGGCTGGAGCTTTGTCCGCCAACGCCTTGTCGGAAACCACCACTTCACGCGGTTGGCCGTTCAGCTCAAAGAAAACCGTTCGGGATCCATCCGACCTTGGATCTCCAATGGTCAAAAATCGAAGGAACAGGGTTTTTCCAGGCTCAATTTCAATACTTGCCTCGTCCCCGGGTTCCATGCCCTGAAAAAACACACGGGTCGGAAGGACACTTGTGTCCGAATACTCTGCCTCATGGCGAAGCAGGTCATCATAAACTTTTGGATAAAGGAAATGGGTCACAACAGCCTGATCCGATGGTACGCCTCCCAAGGGGCCGGACAAGCGTTTGCGTGCCCCTTCAAAATCGGCCGGAGGCATTGATGCTCCGGGCCTGCCAAGAATAGGCTTGCGGTCGCGAAGGATTCTTTTTTGCAATTCGGGAGGAAAGCCACCCGGGGGTTCACCAAGTCTTCCTTCAAAGAATTCCACCACCGATTCAGGGAAACTGAGCTCCCGTCCTGGATCAGTTACATCACTGGTTGACAGGTTATTGCTCAGAAGGAACAAAGCCATGTCGCCCACTACTTTGGAAGTGGGAGTTACTTTGATAATGTCGCCAAAAAGTTGGTTGACCTCGGCATAGGTTTTACAAACCTCGCGCCACCTTCCGCCCAGACCAACACCAGCCGCCTGCTGCATCAAATTGGTGGCTTGCCCGCCTGGCATCTCATTTTGATATATGTCGGAAGCCGGTGCGATTTGGCCGGATTCAAAAGGATGGTAAAGCTTTCTGACTCCCTCCCAGTAATCCGCCATTTTTTGGAGATCGTCCGGGGATATTTTTGTTCCCCGCTCATGAAATCTCAAAGCCTCGATCAGAGCATGGAGGCTGGGCTGACTGGTGTTGCCGGCCATGCTTGCCGCAGCGGCGTCGACTATATCCACCCCGGCTTCCGTTGCCGCCAAAAGAGAAGCGAGTTGTCCACCCGCGCAGTCGTGGGTATGGAAATGGATTGGAAGTCCAACTTCCTGTCTGAGCGCCTTTACCAGCCGGGCCGCGGCGGTCGGTTTGCAAAGCCCGGCCATATCCTTTACCGCGAGGAAATGAGCACCCCGTTTTTCCAATTCCCTGGCAAGACCGACATAATATGAAAGCGTATACTTTGTTCTTTGTGGGTCTTCAATGTCGCCTGAATAGCATATCGATGCCTCGCAAATGCCCCCCGTCGACCTTACCGCTTCGATGGCCAGGGTAAGGTTGGGGAGGCCGTTGCATGCGTCAAAACATCGGAAAATGTCGATGCCCGCCTGGTGTGCTTCCTTCACGAAAGCGCGAACAACATTATCCGGGTAGTTGGTGTAGCCAACCGCGCTGGCCGATCTCAGCAGCATTTGAAAAAGGACATTTGGGATCGCCTTGCGTAGTCGGGCGAGACGGTCCCATGGGGATTCCTTGAGGAAACGCATGGAAGTGTCGAAGGTTGCCCCACCCCACATCTCAAGGGAGAAAAGCCAATCCATGCGAGCGGCATAAAATTCCGCGATTCTGGCCATGTCATAGGTGCGCATCCGGGTCGCCAAAAGCGATTGATGCGCGTCCCTCATTGTTGTGTCCGTGAAAAGCAGAGGCTTGTGGTCGCGGATTTCCCTTGCGAAACGGTCGGCGCCCAATTCGAGAAGCCGACCACGCCAGCCCCTAGTTCCAGGTGAATTTGATTCCAAAACCGGCACTGGCGGTTCAACCGGGCGGGCTTTTCCGTGGAAGATGGCGGATTTTGGGACTTCGGGATGTCCGTTAACAATAATATTGCCAATATACCGGAGCAGTTTGGTCGCCCGGTCTTTCCTAAGGGGTAAATCAAATAGACTTGGGGTTTGGTCGATAAATCGGGTCGTGCATTCTCCTGAAAGAAAAGAGGGATGATTGATGAGGTTTATTAGGAATGGGATGTTGGTTTTTACCCCCCTCACACGGAATTCATGAAGTGTCCGAAGCATCCTCCTTGCCGTGTCCTCAAAGCGAATTCCGCGGGCTGTCACCTTTACAAGCAAGGAGTCGTAATAGGGGGAAATTACGGCGCCGCTGTATGCGCTTCCCGCATCAAGGCGAATTCCCATTCCACCCGCCGACCGGTAGTTGGAAACCCGCCCGTAATCCGGAAGGAATCCATTGGCCGGGTCTTCGGAAGTTACCCGACATTGAATGGCAAATCCGTTGACACGAATGGCGGCCTGGTTACCCAATCCGATACCTTCGGATTCCAGTTTTTCGCCGGCAGCTACCAGGATCTGGGTCCGGACGATATCGTACCCTGTCACTTCTTCCGTGACCGTGTGTTCCACCTGAATTCTTGGATTTACTTCGATGAAGTAGTAGTCACCTGTCTCGTCGTCCACAAGGAATTCCACGGTTCCGGCGTTATCCAGGCCGACCGCCCTTCCAATTTTTAATGCGCTTTCCAAAAGACCATTCCTGGTCGATTCCTTAAGGTTTGGGGCCGGGGCGATTTCCACTATCTTTTGATGCCGCCTTTGAACCGAACAATCCCTCTCGAAAAGGTGAACCAGCCCACCGTGGCGATCCCCAAGTAACTGAACCTCAATATGCCGGGCCTTGCGGACCAATTTTTCGAGAAACACATCTCCAATACCAAAAGCAGTCAACGCCTCCCTGCTCGCTTGCTCAACTCCTTCGCGTAGTTCATCCGGGTTGTTTGCCACCCGCATTCCACGGCCACCACCACCCATCGCGGCCTTGATCATAACTGGATAACCAATGATTGCGGCCCGATCCAAGGCCTCAACCGCATTGGCAACCGGTTTATCGGTTCCCTTGAGGATTGGCACTTTTGCCAAATCAGCGATTTTTCTAGCGGCTACCTTGTCTCCCAGATTTTCAAGGATGTCTGTTTTGGGGCCAATAAATGTGATTCCCGCATTGCGGACCGCGGTTGCGAAGTTTGGATTTTCTGAAAGAAAGCCGTAACCAGGGTGGATTGCGTCGACACCATTTGCTTTTGCAATCTCCACAATGGCATCAATATTCAGGTATGAGCGCAGGGGCTCGCCCTCTTTGCCGATCTGGTAGGCCTCGTCCGCTTTGAAACGGTGCAGAGCGTATCGATCCTCGTGCGCATAAATGGCAACTGTTCGAATTCCCATTTCCGATGCGGTTCGAAAGACCCGGATGGCAATCTCACTTCGATTTGCAACAAGTAGTTTTCGGAAAGTGCTTTTCATTGAAGAAACGGTCCAAATTCGCGGAAGGTTGGTATATGCGATTATTTTAGAGATGGGAACAAGGAAACCCACCGGGCTTTTGCGGCTTCCCTAACGAAAACAGGAATTTACAAAATTAAGGCAAAAGTTCGCCCACCACAGGGATTTCAAGGATAGCCTGGTCCTTGGCGTCCGTGTGAACCCGTACCGCTGATGGAATTTTTCCTTTGGAGTCTGGTTTGATGGAAATAGTAAGAACATGAACAGCTTTAGCTTCTTTGGGAAGCGTGGTGACGACCGCATTGGCTCCCACCCCCTCAACATTGGAAACCCGAAAGGGGGCCAATCCCCTGACAACCAGTCGTCTTTGAATTTCAACCCCTTTTTGAATACTCCCCAATTGGATTTGTCCAGGGGTTGTACTCAAAGGTGCTTCAATAGTCAGTGAAACTGGAATTCGTACTTGAGGTATTTGGGCAGAATCTGTTCTAAGCCAAACATCACTAAACCAAATGCCAGGGGGGGTATCCTTGCGGATGGAAACGGTCAGCTCAAAAGCTGATTCATTTTCGGAGCGCGCAACTTCCCTTACCTTGCAAACAAGATAATTGGATTCCGGATGGGCCTCATTAATTTGGAGGTCTGGTTGACCGTGAAATTTGACTGTTGTGGTTGCATTGGCATCCTGGCCCTGTTTCAAAACTCCCATCTCCAAAATGTCAGGGCTAAGACTAAAGTCTTCCCGAGCGTTCGCCTTGATCCAGAGCCTCACTTCCTCGTTTTGAGGCTTGTTGAAATGGACATAAATGGTTACTGTTTTGACACCACGAAAACGGGTGCTGTCCATTCGGGCGACAACAGCCGTCTCCTCACCTGGTTGCAAATAAGTTTTTAATGCCGAAGCACTTACACATCCGCAGGATACGCGAACGCTGGATATGCCAACTGGCTGGCGTGTGCTATTCCTGATCCGAAAATGATGGACCAGGGTTACCCCTCTTGAAACAATTCCAAAATCCTTCGAAAGCTCATCAAACAATCCATCCGCCCAGGAACTGGCTCCCTGTACTGGTGCCATTACCAAAATGAGAAAGCATATCGAACCAAGACAATTCCCGATTCGCATTACCCATCCCCAAGAGGTTCAGCATTTCGTTTTGGTAAATGCCCACCCAAATACCTTCGGATAAAGATTGGTTTCCCTTTGGCCCTACCGAATCCAAGCTGGATTATCCGGGTTCAACGGGATTAGTTGTAAGGGTTTTTCCTTGAGCAAGGACGAATAGGGTAATCTGGGTAAAACCAACCGATTTTAAGATTTTTGCGCACTCTTTTAAGGTTGCTCCAGTGGTGATAATGTCGTCGACAAGAATCGCCTTTCCGCCCATCACCTGACGGCCTCTCCAGGCAAAGGCTCCCCGCACATTGCTTTTGCGTTGATTTGGGGTTAGTTCCGATTGTTTTCTGGTTGCACGGGTTCGAAAAAGTGAGAAGCGATCCAGTGGCCAGTCTCTAAGTCCGCACAGGCCCCTCGACAACCCTTCGGCCGGGTTATGTCCCAGCCACCATTTTTTGGTCCAATGGCGCGGAACAGGAACTACGGCGTCAACCTTGTCCCAAGGCGGTAAATTCTTTGCCAGATTGTTAGCCCAAAACCTTCCTAAAATTTCAGCGAACCATTGCCCTCCCCTCCCCTTCTGCTTCAAAATCCATTCCCTGAGGGTCCCTTCGTAAGTTCCCAGGGAAACAACCGATTCCCAAATTGGGGGCTTGTTAACGCATATTGGGCAAACAATTACATGGCTGTCCGAATGGATCGCTGTTTGATCAGGTCTCGGAATTCCACAACGGTAACACCGCTTTAGCCCTCGACCAGGGATCGATTCCACGCAGGTTTGACAAAAGGGATTTACTGTGTCTTGTAACAAAATCGCGCAACCGTGGCACTTGGGCGGAAAAACCAAATTGCCCAAATTGTCTGCCCAGGATTTCCAGGAATGAAAATTTCCCATGGTTTACCCTTAGGACATCAGACCATTTGTAAGCTGTTTTTTCTAGGCCACCGGACGATAACGCATTTTTTCCGGAATAATGAGATTTGGTGTTTGTTGAATGTTTTTTTTGGCTTTGGTAATATTTTTCGCTTTCACTATTGGGATTTCGAGCATGAGGCTTCCAGGTTTTCCTTTGGTTCCTTGAACAAAGGATAGACTCCATCCACTTTTCTCGGCCATGGCTCTCGCTGCCGGAAGGTGCAAGCCGCTAGTCCTCCCAAAACCCTTTGGACAAAAAAAGGGTGTAAATAATCCTAGGATTTGCGAGGGTGTCCAGTTGGGAAAAGGCCCTGAAGCCTTTCCAACCAGAACTTTTTCTTTTCTTTGAAAGGAAAAATTGGGCTGGGAATCAGGGGTTTTGGGTAGATGTTGCCTCAGGAATTCTCCCAGAAGTCGAGTCACCCGTCCAAAATGGATTGGATCGAGAATCAGTCCTCCAATTTTAGGTTTTCCACCAGAAACCGCAGTTTCGGTGGAAACTCCACGAAGCGATTCACTCCAGATGCGTTTTAATACCGGGAAATTTGTAATTACCGGCTTTGGTTCAGGTGGGCGGGAAAACCACATCAATTCCTCAATCTGTGTCCGTACCCTTTGGACTTGCCGCATCATCAATTCCAGCGCGGGGCCTGAGGTGTCTACTCCCGGGGATGAGGAAGAATGATTCCATGTTTTTTGAAGTTTTTGAATTGTCCCCGTGAGAATCGCCAGTGGGTTATTGATTTCGTGTCCCGCTCCTGCCGCCATCTCAGCCAATTGAATTCGCGCGCTTGGGTCCAATCCATCATTGGGTAAGAATTTGGCGGATTTTTTTTCCTTAGATGATTCTTTGTGGAGGGCTCCAATTGAGCTTCCAAGCTGAAGAATTGTGATATCCTCTTCCCTCCAGGGGGGGGGCGGTGGGATTCTTTTGGATTTTATTCGAAGGGTATCGACGAGCTCATCCAAAAAACCGCCGTCCCATTTCATGGAAACCCTGCCTAATTCGCGCGCCATCCTTTCCACATCCGAAGTTGAGAGGCGTTCTGAAATGGATTGGGAGGCCCAGTTTTTGGACAAAGCCAAAATTGGCCCCCATGGGGCAGGAATGGTTTTTGGAGTTGACAATTCTTGATAAGTTCTCCGGGAAGCAGATTGGTTACAAACATTGCTGTTTAATGCGGCATCCAAGGGGGCTTTTTCTTTGCACTTTGGGCGGCCGCAGGCAATTGGAATCAAATAGGGGGATGAATCCGAAAGAGTTTCCATGGCCAAGCACAC
>CAWUOD010000124.1:0-7726 GCA_963923115.1 uncultured Singulisphaera sp. | reverse complement strand
TTGGCAACATTTGCCATGGAGTTTCACGACTCCAGATAGTCAAGCGGGCAAGCCTATTCGCTTTTGGGAAGCTCCAATCCGCTAATTTCCAGTTTTTTCATGGATTTTGTTTTGGGATCGACAATGACAATCTGATGGCTGTTCGTGTCCGCCACATAAAGAAGCCCACCCGAAGCGAATATGCCTCCTGGTTCATCGAATCCTTTGAGGAATTCGCGGGATGTTCTGGTTTTGGGATCCAAAATTTTCAATTTATCGTTGTAGGTATCCGCCAGAAAGATTTTTCCATCCAACCAGGCGACTCCAAGAGCATGCTGAAGGCGAACCTTGGCCCCAACCCCATCTTCATCTCCAAAATTGAATAGGCCGGTTCCAACGATGGTTTTCACCGTCCCCTGGCCGCTCAAAGGCACCACACGAATCGAACTGGTTTCGCTGTCCGCCACATAGAGGTTGGTCCCGTCTGTGGTCAGCCCACTGGGTTGGGCGAAATTGGCTTGGGCCAATGCGCCGTCCTTGATGTTTTCATTTCCGTTCCCGGCGAATGGCCGGATTTGGTTCTTGTCCAAATCAACAACCCAAATCTGATGATGCCCAGCCATCGCGACAAACATCTGATTTTTGTGAATGAGCAGATCCCAAGGACTGTTCAGGCCAATTGTGAGTGGCTTGCCTTTGGTCGGATCCTTCAGATTGCCCTGCTTTGCTGTTCCGGCAAATCGCTTGACAGTCTTCTTTTCCAGATCGACTACCCGAATCAGATGGTTTTTCCGGTCCGCCACATAAAGCAGGCTCCCCTTGAGAGCCATGCCCTGTGGGTCATTGAATCGGGCTTCGCCGTAGGATCCATCAGTCGTTCCCGATCCGCCTCCACCAATAACCTCCTCGGTTTTTCCATCCCTGTCGGTGATCACAATCCGGTGATTGGTGCTATCGGCAATGAAGATGCGCTTGCCTTGGGGATCGGTAATCACCTTGCCTGGAAACCGCAATTTCTCGGAACTGGATTCTTTCAGAAGATCCCATTTGGGCTCTCCCAGCTTGAGCTTTCCATTGGCGGTGTACTTCTCGACAAGCCCGGCGATCGCCGAATCGATCAGGTCAAATTTATCCTCGCCATTTTTTGCACCATAGACATTGCCATCCGGATCAATCAGGACAATGGTGGGCCACCAATTCGCCCCATAGGTGTTCCAAATGACTTTGTTGGCATCATTGACTACTGGATGCTTGATTTGGTAGCGAAGAATTGCTTTTTTTATGTTGGCAGAATCTTTTTCATTTTCAAATTTTGCCGTATGGATTCCAATAACCACCAATTCTTTGGAATATTTCTTTTCCAGTTTTTCCAACTCCGGCATGATGTGCATGCAGTTGATGCAGCATAAAGTCCAAAAATCCAGCAGAACGATTTTGCCCTTGAGTGCCCGAAGGGAGATGGGTTTGTCGGTGTTCAGCCAGCCTGTTCCGCCCACCAGTTCCGGGGCTGCCATTCCGGTTTGCGCCCACAAGGTGGACGGGCTTGAAATCGAGCCAACAACAGTCAGGCACAAAACCAGAATCAAAGATGGTCTTTTGTTAACGGGCATTGGGAATCCCCCCAAAACTTTCCCCAAGTCTGAAAGCAATACGAAACCCACACGAAAAAGGTTTGCGCCAAAGGATTTTTCCCCAAGAAGGACAACGATAGCAAGAACAAACAGGTAAAAGGAAGCAAATGGTTTGAAAACCTTGGCTGCCACACCCAAAGTCAAATTCCCCAACCAATTACATGGCAATACTTTGAGGCGCTTCCGGTAAATCACCCAAAAACCCATCCCCTCCCTCGAAGCAACCCTTGAAAGCCCACTTGCCTCCATCATGGTATTTGCCTTGAGACGGAACCGGGCTTTGGGATATACCAAGGGCGGATCCTCCCATTTAGGGATTTTGGAGCAATTGGGGAAAAGCATGTGGAAGACTGGCGAAATTGAAGGCGTTATCCTCAAATCCACGCCTATTTACAAGGATGCCCGGGGCTGGCTTTGTGAATTTTTTCGAACAGACGATGTTCCGGAGGAATATCATCCCGTGATGGGATATATCAGCATGACTGAACCCGGAATCAGTCGCGGGCCACACGAACACCACGACCAGGCCGACCTCTTCTGTTTTTTGGGCCCCTCGGATTTCGAAGTGTGGCTTTGGGACAATCGACCCCAATCCCCGACCTATCAGGTTCGCCAAATTGTGATCCTGGGAGCAAGCAGGCCATCTTCCCTGATTGTTCCCAAAGGTGTTGTTCACGCGTACAAGAATGTGGGTGGAATTCAGGGCCTGGTCTACAACTATGCCAACAGGCTTTACAAAGGCCATGGTCGCAAAGAGCCCGTGGATGAAATTCGCCATGAGGCGGACCCCGCCTCCCCTTTCCTTTTGAAACACTAAGTTATTATTCATTTCCAAAAAGCGAACGCCGACGCTCGAAAGAGGGTCGGCGTTTTTCTTTTTTTCATGGCCGGTTGATTGCCATGGGCAATCCTTTTCCCCTGTCAATCTTTGCGCAATCGTTTTAACCGCCAAAAAAGGGAGGATTCAAATTCCATTTTTCCGGTTCGGCTCAAGTTTCAGCCAGTCTTATGTCTTAGGTTTCTTCACAGTTTGCGATTCATTCAGATTTGCCGGGGGGGGAAATTCGGCAAGCCATTGGGAATTGCACAGGGGGGAGACCATCCAAAAATGGCACGAAACGAAGCTCTGGACCTTATCCGCGAATCCCTGGAAGAGCGCCGCCGGGTTTTGGCGCTCGATTTGTCGGCGAAATTGGGTGGATTAACGGATCGGGGTGAAGGCGCTCACAGCGGCAATCTGGCCGATGCGGCTTTTGCCTCGGACAGTGATGAAATTCATTCGCGAGTGGCCCAAATCGAATCAGGCGAACTGGTCCAGGTCCAGAGGGCTCTTGGGCTCCTTCGCAAGGGGATCTATGGAATTTGCGAATGTTGCAAGGGAAAAATTCCCGTGGGCCGGTTGAATGCCCTTCCCTACTCGGTGCTTTGCATCAAGTGCCAATCGGACCTCGAGGAGGAGGAAGGATCGGACTACGAGCCGCGGGATAGCTGGAACAGGCTGCACGAGGCGAGCAGGCGTACGGATGATTTTGCCACTGTGGACATCAACAGGATGGCAATGGAACTGAGCTATTAGTATTGGATTTTTTGGAACATTTTTTCGCGCCCGCCGATTGGCGGGCCCGGACGGTTCATCGGGGCGAATCGTTTTCCCGAGAAGTCCGAGCGGGACCAAACAAAACTTTTACGATCCTGATAAGGATTTTATCTGAAACCAGGGAAAAAGGGCGGACTCCCAAACAGGGAAATCCGCCCTTGAATGTTTCATCCCGTTGGAACCAGGAATCAGATGAACTTGGTTGTTCCGGGAACCGGGGTTTTCCACTCGGGGATCTTCATATCCTTGGAGAGGTTGGCCACATCAAGAAGTTGTTCCTTGGAGTTGATCGCCTGATCCCATGTGACCCGGGCGCCGGTATGGGCCGACATGCGGATCATGATCGCGGTGAGTGTTGACTCCGCCACGGTTTGAAGCTCGTTGATCGGCTTTCCTGCGCGGATCGACTCGATCAGGTCGGTGTGCTCCTGGATGTAGGGATCGGTCGCGGCGCGAGATTGCTGCCTGGTCAGAATCTGCTTGCCGTTGATGGTGTAGTTGTTGACCTGGCACTTGCCTTTGGTTCCCTGGACATGCTCGGAGACGGAACTCCAGCAATTGGAAATCTGGCGGGCCTGGCTGATGCAGTGACGGTTGCCGCTATACTCGAGGTCGGCGGAGAAGAAATCATACACATTGCCAAAAGCAGGGTTGTTACGGCTGCGGCCACCCATGGCAACGACGGCGGTGGGGTGTTCCTTGAAAACCCAATTGAGCACATCCAGGTTGTGGACATGTTGCTCGACCACATTGTCGCCACAAATCCAGGTGAAGTTGTACCAATTCCACATTTGGTACTCGAGGTCGGTCATTCCCTCGCGACGGGGGCGGGACCAGAGTAGCCCCTGATTCCAATAGACCTGACCGGTGATGATTTCACCGATTTCGCCTTCGTGGAGTTTCTTGATGGTTTCGATGTAGCCGAGTTGGTGACGGCGCTGGGTGCCCGCGGCGACGCCGAGGTTTTTGCCTTTTGCCTTCTCGAAGGATTCCATGACCGACCGGATGCCTGGGCCATCAACCGCGACGGGCTTTTCGGTGAAAATATTGACGCCCTTCTCGACCGCGGCCTTGATGTGGACCGGGCGGAAAGCGGGGGGAGTGGCAAGGATCACATAGTTGACACCCGAGTCGATGACCTTCTGATAGGCATCGAGGCCGGAGAAAACGCGATCGCCAAGATCGATTTTGTTGTTCATTTCGCCGAGTCTTGCGGCGTCTTCCTTGGCCTTGTTGGCAAGGCGTTGGCCCGCGCCCTTGGCCTGGAATTCGAGGGCGTCGCCCACGGCGTGGATGGTGATGTTGCGGGCCGCGTTCAGGACATTGTCCACGGCGCCCGATCCACGACCACCGCAACCAATCAGACCGACCTTGATTGTGTCGGATCCCTGGGCAAAGGCGCCCACGGGGGCGGAAAGCGCCGAGGTGGCGGCGATGGCGGCGCCCGCCTTGAGAAGTTCGCGGCGGGTTGTGTTCTTGGAACTCATTGGGAAAACCTCAGGAAGGGGAACGGAGACGGCCCCGGGCACCATGCCCGAAATCCGAAGCCGAGCCAGGTTTGAAATCGCGGGAAGGGGCGCCCACGAATATGTTCCAGCCTTTAGCTTTCTGACGAAACGCCGTTTGGCTTTTGGGCATGACCCATCGAGGGTTTGTCCAGATCGCTTGAGAAAAAGGTGGATCGATCGCGGATAATCGCCTGCGCGGGCAGGGTTGGGGAGGCGTTGGCCACATCCGGATTTCTTTTGAACGCGGTGCCTATCGCGAGAATTTCGATCATCCCGCCCGGCATGTCGTGCATAAACAATTTGAGGTCAAGGACCCCATCGGCGCCGATCTCCTCCGCCTCGTCGCGAATGCGGCCCACACAGTTCTCCCGGGCCTGGTAGATCAGTTTCGTCATGGAATCCACTTCGCCACGGGAAAACGAGCTCAAAAAGGTTTTGATTCCGCCGCCGAAACCCAAGGCGCAAACGCTTGACGCCATCAAAAGGCGCATTGGCTGATAACCCAACTGGGTCAGGTTCCAAAGCTCCTCGCCCGTCAATTCCGAGGTGTATGGTCTTTGGGGATTGCCAAGAGCGGGATTGTGGCTGGCGGTTCCCACAAGGACCATTTCCTTGACACCGGGACCAAAAGGGAGGATTGAAGTCTTGATATCGACAATACAGTTCGCCCCGACCCGTGAGGCCTCGGCCTCAAGCCGCTCCAGCGCCTTGTGACGGGTATTGTTAATCATCCCGGATATCGAATCGACCTCCCCGCCGGACATCGATTTCAGGGCGGCCCAAATCCCACCGCCAATTCCAAGCGCGTACGCGATGTTTCCCAGAACGAAATGAATGGGACGATAGCCCGCGTCGATTTGGCAATACAGATCCTGGCCCGAGCACGCCGAGCTGAAAAATCCCCCGGGAACACCACCCAGTTTTTTAACCGCCGATCCAACCGCCAAAAACTCGACCAGCGAGCTGATGCGCTTGATTTCGGTCACCACCCCTGTCAGACCGTCGGCCCCCTGGCCCCGTGCCTCGACTTCCATCCGGTCCAAGGCGGCTTTGCGCCCCTCAGTGATCAGTTGGGTGATGTCCTCAAGCTCCCCACCGGCGATGGTTTTCAGCCCGGTGGTCAATCCGCGCACCAATCCCTGGGCATAAATACTATTGCCCACCACCACCCCACCAGGGGCGATGCCCTTTTGGGCAAGGCACCAGATTTCATTGCCTGAAAGACCAGTGATCAGCATGACGCAAGGGGCCCAGTCAGGGGAGGTTGGCCAGAATAACAGCCCTTAGTTACCGCTTTGCTTGGTCACTTTGGACCTGAGGTCCTCGAGTTCGGGGAGCTCGGTGGCGGGACGAACAACACGGAACCCGACAAATTCCGCGGAAGTGAGCCACCAGATGCTTTGTGGGCGCTGGGGATCAAGTTTGATCCAGGTTTTGTCGGAACCACGCCGACTGGCGCTGCGCAGGGCCTCGGGTTTGTCCGCCCATGAGCCGCCGCGGGCAACATGGCTGAAACGGCGTTCCGAAGGGATCACAAGGGGATTGACCAAAAGCTTGCCAAGGGCGGACTGCTTGGTGTAGGTTTCCGCGTCATAATGGTCGACACACCATTCCAGCACATTGCCATGCATATCGTGAAGGCCCCATGGATTGGGCTTTTTCTTTCCCACTGGCTTGGCGAGTTCCTCGCTGTTTCCCGCGAACCAGGCGTAATCGCCAAGCTTGGAAGCATCATCGCCATAGCTGTAGGCGGTTTGGGTACCAGCCCGACATGCATACTCCCATTCCGCTTCCGTGGGCAAACGGTATTTCACCCCGGTCTTGCGGGACAGCCATCGGCAATATTCCATCGCGGAGTGCTGGGTGATGCAAATGACCGGGTTACCTTCGCGACCATGGCCGAAGGTCTCATCGGCGTAGGGGGGCGTTGGACGAGTGATCGCGTCAGCTTTGCGCTCGGCTTTTTCCCAGCCGGCGGCAGGAGGCTGGTCCGTCGACTTCCAATACTGGTCATACTCGTCCCAGGTGACTTCGGTTTTGCCAATCCAGTAATCTCCCACCTGGACTTCGTGTTGCGGCCCCTCATCCTTGCCGCGACCTTTTTCCGAATCGGGCGAGCCCATTTTGAACTTGCCGCCCTTGATGGCAACCATGTTGAACTTCACCTGCGACCCGGGAATCACCTGGTCAAAGGTCTTTAGCTCTGCCGCAGGCGCGTCAGCCGCCTGTGCGGAGCGCTGTCCGCCGGGAGCAAGCACCATAACCAATGAAGAGAGGGTGCAAGCCGCACCAAAAAGGGCCCAAGGGTATGCGTTGCGAATGAGAGCTTTCATGCTTGGGTGGTTCCGGGGATTCGGTAAACTAGATCCAGCGAGGGAATGCAATGTACTGTTTTATCCTACTTTACCCTGTTCTGTTTGTCAGCCCCGCAAACGACCGGGTTTTGGAATCGTTGGTAAGGGTGGAAAAGACGGAACCCCAAATGGGCACCCGATTCCAGATTACCGCCTATGCCTCCTCGACCCAGTCGGGAGAGCAAGCGATTCAAAAAGCCTTTGCCAGGATCGCGCAACTTAACGGAATCCTGAGCGATTACAGCCCGGATAGTGAATTGATGCGTCTTTGCGCCCAATCCGGAAAGGGACAGGTTCCGGTAAGTCCCGAGCTTTTTTTCGTTTTGCAACGCTCACTCGAGCTGGCACGGGAAAGTGATGGGGGATTTGACCCCACGGTCGGCCCCTACTCGGTCCTTTGGCGTCGGGCCAGAAAATCAAAACTATTGCCCTCGGAGGCCGAATTGGCTGATGCCAAAGCCAGGGTCGGCTTCAAAAAAATGTCGTTGGACCCAAAAAATCGGACCGTAATGCTTTCCCAACCCGGCATGCGCCTTGACCTTGGGGGAATTGCCAAGGGTTATGCGGCGGATGAGGCCCTGGCAGTCCTCAAGGCCGCCGGGATAAATCGGGCCTGTCTCTTATACACATCTGACGCTGCCGACGATACTCCTTGTG
>CAWUOD010000123.1:0-7726 GCA_963923115.1 uncultured Singulisphaera sp. | reverse complement strand
TGGTAAAAAAAGAGGGCTCACCATGGCATGAAATCGCCGCCTCGCATTTGGCAATGATCGAAGGCCAGGATGCCCTTAAAAAACATCACGAAATGCTATATTCCTCGGTTTTTCAAGGAAACGCCCCACCCAAATTGGAAGGAAATTGGAAACTGGCATACGACGCTTTCTGTTTACAAGTTTTGGGTGATGACCATGGATCATGGCTCCGGTATTCAAAACTGGATGAACGGATTGGAATTTATCCATACCAAAGCCGGTTGCCCGATCCTGAAAAGCCAGAGGAGGATATGCTTGGGTTGTGGATACTGGCAAATAAAGCCCTTGCAAAAACCAAACCCGAGGGAACATCTGATGATTTTGCAAAGGAAAGAAATCACAAAATTGCCGCCTCGATCGAAGCGGCCCTTGCTCCCAATTCAAGCCTCGTGCAAATGCGACTTTGCATTCATATTGCCGAAGTCTACAACGACTTTCCCGAAGCAAAGGTCGACCCAAAACTCTTGGAAAAAAACCAAGTTGTTGTTAATCGGTTAATGAACAATTGACTTAAAGCGCCATCCACTAAAATTTGAGGTTTTCCATGCGCGTATCAAAATTGTCACGCCCAATGAGTCATGAAGCTTTTGAAAAGGCCAAATCCCTGATTCCCGGTGGCGTAAATAGCCCTGCCCGTGCTTTTGGAGCTGTTGGGGGAGAGCCTCTTTTTATCGCGAAAGCCAAGGGGCCATGGCTTCACGACATTGATG
This sequence comes from uncultured Singulisphaera sp., assembly GCA_963923115.1. Lineage (GTDB taxonomy): Bacteria > Planctomycetota > Planctomycetia > Gemmatales > Gemmataceae > SYLG01. The sequence continues at coordinate 6,977 of CAWUOD010000123.1, read as the reverse complement.
GGAACCGTTACCTCGATTACATAGGCTCATGGGGCCCCATGATTTTGGGCCATCAATCTCCAACTGTACTCCAGGCGATTCAAAACTCCCTCGAAAAAGGACTCAGCTATGGGGCGCCAAGCGAAGCGGAATCGGAATTGGCGAACCTTGTGATCGAGGCCGTTCCCAGCGTTGAAATGGTTCGATTTGTGAACTCGGGAACCGAAGCATCCATGAGCGCCCTGCGATTGGCCCGGGGGCATACCGGACGGGACAAAGTGATTAAGTTTAGTGGTTGCTATCATGGACATGTTGACAGTCTTTTGGTTGCGGCAGGATCAGCGGCAACAACCCTCGGCGTTCCATCCAGCCCTGGAATTCCAAAGGGCACCACCAATGACACAATAGTACTCGATTTTAATGATTGCATTGGACTGGAAGAAACCTTTGGAAACCATGGTGATAAAATCGCTTGCGTGATTCTTGAGCCGGTGGCTGGAAACATGGGACTGGTGGTCCCAACACCGGAGTTTCGCAAATCATTGCGAAACTTAACCGAAAAGTATGGAGCACTCCTGATTTATGATGAGGTAATGACCGGGTTTCGTCTGTCCTATGGTGGTGTCCAGGAACTCTTTGGCGATAAGCCTGATTTGACAATATTGGGTAAGGTTATTGGAGGTGGAATGCCAGTTGGAGCATATGGAGGCCGCCGGGAAATTATGAACCGGGTAATGCCGGCGGGACCTGTTTTCCAGGCCGGAACCCTGTCCGGAAATCCGGTGGCAATGGCTGCCGGTATTGCCACATTAAAGGAACTAAAAAGAACAAACCCTTATCCGACCCTGGACAGGCTTGGTCAACGGCTAGCCTTTGGAATAGGTAAAGCAGCCGAAAAAGTTGGGCTGCCACACCAAATCAACCGTGTTGGAAGTATGTGGACATTATTCTTCACAAATGTTCCAGTAAAGGATTATGCAACAGCCAAAACTTGCGACACGACCCGTTTCGGAAAATTCTTTTGGGCCATGATGGACCTAGGCTATTACCTACCTTGCAGCCAATTTGAGGCGGCATTCAATTCGGTTCTTCATGATGAATCCCTAATTGACAGCACTATTGCGGCCGCTGCGGAATGTTTGGCGGAAATCGCCCGAGATGCAAAATGATTATCTTTATTACTTTATTATAAAACTTATTTACACATATTATTTTAACATTCCTAACAATGGCACATAAAAATGAACTCGCTTTCCATGGAAGGATGGGTTCTTAAAGGGATCGATTACAGCGAAACAAGTCGCATAGTCACTTTATGGACCAGGGAAAAGGGTAAAATGCGCGCTCTTGCAAAAGGCGCAAGGCGGCTGAAATCACCCTTCGAAAATTCACTCGACCTTCTTAACCTTTGCCATTTCCAGATCATCCATAAAGGCGGAAACGCTCTTGACCTAATTACAGAATCGCAAGTCCGGGAGTCGTACAAAGGCCTTCGCGACCACCTACCCAACCTTTACGCAGCTTATCATGTCAGTGAGCTCCTTAGCGAGGGCACAGAGGATCTCGATCCCCACCCGGAACTGTTTGAAGGGGTTCATGAAACTCTAAATCGGCTTTCAACAGAACAAAAAGAAGCTCGCCTACCCAATCGATTAAGTCCAAATAGCAGCTGGCAACTAATCCAATTTGAATTCTTCTACTTATCCCAAATTGGTTATTTTCCCAACTTCAACCATTGTCAATCTTGCGGACAGATACCAAGCCCTAATGCCCCCCCATGGATCTTTCATGCGGATTCGGGGGAGATAACTTGTGATGGTTGTCGCGAAAAACCAGCCACCCAAATCACTCAATTCTCCAGATCAACCCAAATCACCAAAATGCGTTCAAGCCCGCTTCCTCCATCATCCATGGCGATTTCGCCAGATGCACTTGACGTGGCGGGCCGCCTCGGAAATAGGGAGATCCGTACGGAGGTTCCCGTGGACAAGATCCGCAGGGAGCTGCGTGCCCTGCTTAATCAATACCTGACATGGCTCAGGGGCAGGCGACCAAAGCTCTTGGGGTTTCTGGGGAGTTGAGGCCTTATGGCGCGCCGACATTACAATCCTGTCGCGGTCGGCACAAAAACTCTCCTTTGTAGTTTGGCTTTTTGCGGATGGGTATCGGGTTGCCAAACTTTGAAAAGTGATAAGACCCGGACCTTTGTGGATAAACTCCCATTGATTGGCATGCCAAACACCCCACCTCCCCCTGTGGAAACAGTGGTTTTCAGGGGCGAAGAGGTAATGGATGAGGTACCAGTTGACGCCGATTCACCGGAAGGAAAACTTGCGGGGGGCAAAGAACTCTTTCGCCAGGGGAATTATTCCACCGCCGAGCGGGTTTTCCACCGACTTTATGAAAACAAAAAAAACTCCCAACCCCTTCTTGAAGAGGCTCGCTTCATGGAGGCGGAGTGCCTTCGACTCCAGGGGCACTACCCCAAAGCGGCGGACACATATGTTGACCTGTTGAAAAAATTTGACCGAACACCCTACAAGGATGCCGCCATCCAGCACATGTTTGATATCGCCAATTATTGGCTGGATGACTCTCGTGACCAAATGAAGGAAAGCCGTGAAGTCCGGGAAGGGAAAAGGCTATTTGTCACTCCACGCTTTATCTCCTTCGAAAGAACCAAGCCCCTACTCGATCGCGAAGGGCGGGCTATCGAAAAACTTGAACAAGTACGGTGGAACGATATCAACGGGCCCTTGGCTGATCGCGCACTTTTTCTCGCCGGAAGTATCAAATTCTTCCATGCCGATTACAAGGAAGCAGATCATTATTTTTCCCAGATTCACGAACGCCACCCGAACAGCGAATTGGCGCCTCAGGCTGTTGAATTGGCAATTATCTCAAAACATCTAAGCACAGGCGGCTCAGACTACGATGGTCGAAAAGTTGCGGAAGCACGCCAACTTGTGCATTCGGCTTTGCAAAATTATCCCGAACTTGCCACGAAGCGTCGCGACTTCCTTGATCGCCAAATTGTGGGCATCACACATCAACAGGCTGACAAGGATTTCAAGATTGCCGAGTTTTATGAAAGAACCGGACATCCAGGATCAGCATTTTTCTATTTTGAAATGATCAAACGAAGATACCCCGGGTCAACATATGCCGAGCGAGCGACTGCAAGGGCAATTCATTTGCGCGAAAAGCATGATCTGAAAGAGGAGCTGGACGAAAAGTTATCGCCCATTGAAAAACTCCTTCCGAAAAATCTTCCCGCCTTTGGCCTTCCGGGTGTAAAACCGGCCGAGACCGCCCCGGCGGGAAGGGCTGTCCCTGCGGGCATGGCACCACCAAGCGCGAGTCCATCCGGGGGATCCCAATATGTTCCATAACGACAAGCTCCCACTTTTGGGCAAGAGACAACCAAACAGACGAATGGCTTTGCTTGCCCTTTCAGTGGTCCTATCGGGCGGCTGCGCCTCGGATAATAATTTCAAGCTACTTGGATACCAGGTTGGTCCGGTTCATGACAATCATGTGCGTACTATTCGCGTACCCGTTTTCAAAAACAGGACATATCGTTTGGGGATCGAGGATGACCTGACGAGAGCCGTTATCAAGGAAATCGAGGCGAAAACACCTTATAAAGTTGTCGGAGGCGGACAATCTGCAGACACCGAACTTGAAGGAATCATTATTTCATCAGGCAAGAATGTCATCAACCGTAACCAATTGAATGAAGTAAGGGAGGCAGAAACGACTGTTTCCGTGGAAATTTATTGGCGCGATCTTCGGACCGGCGAATTGCTAAGCCAACCCAAGAAAAAAGCTGCACAACTACCATCTGCCCTGGATCCCACTCCTGTGGCCGCGACACCTGATAAACCTTTATTGGTAACCTCCACAGCGACATTTATTCCGGAATTGGGACAATCTCTCAACTCATCACAGTTAAAAGCCTGCGAAAAGCTGGCCTCCCAAATAGTGGGAATGATGGAAAATCCCTGGTAGAGCCATGGGTATTCAAGCGAATTAAAATGGGGCGTGAAACGGGCCAAATCAAAAACTGCGGGACGCCCGAATGTCTATCATCTTTCAATTTCGGGACAAATCAATTTCCTGGAGCCATGGCGCCAGGATCATGGGAATTCTTAATGCCACCCCAGACAGTTTTAGCGATGGTGGGCTGCATCTCAACTTGGATCACTTAACCAAAACCGCACGCCAAATGATTGAGGACGGGGCCAATATTCTCGACATTGGCGGAGAATCCAGTCGACCCGGAGCAACCCCGGTGGATGTAGCGGAAGAAATCCGAAGGGTGGTTCCCGCGATTAAAGCCATCCGTTCCTTTTCCCGGATCCCGATTTCGATTGATACCGTCAAACCAGAGGTTGCCTTGGCCTCACTTCGTGCAGGGGCTGAAATTATCAACGATATTCAGGGAATGACCAATCCCCAAATGCGCGAGATCGCGGTTAAAGAGGGAGCTGGAGTCGCGATTATGCACATGCAGGGAAATCCCCAGTCAATGCAGATAGCCCCTGCTTATGACAATGTCCTGGATGAAGTTGCATATTTTTTAACCACACAGGCAAAACTATTGATTTCTATGGGTCTTCCTTCCCAAAATATTCTGATTGATCCGGGGATAGGCTTTGGAAAAACCCAGGAAAATAACCTCTCATTGATCAGGGGACTCCCCGTTTTGGCGCAAATTGGTTTTCCAATTCTTTTTGGAGTTTCCCGTAAGAGCCTGATTGGCAACCTGACCGGTAAACCAGTAAGTGATCGCCTGGCTGGAACTCTGGCTGCAAACGCCTTTGCTGTCTCGCTACCCACTGTTGTAAAACAGGGTTTGGTTTTGCGGGTGCATGATGTGGGGCCAACCCGGGATTTGGTGAAGGTCTGGGAGGGGCTAGGGACATAGAATGGCAATATGGGACGGTATTGAACCTAGGGGAAAACAAGCGTGGGATTGGATCTTCGGGACCTATCTGAAATCGCCCTTCTTGCGCTTTCTTTGTATTTTCTCCTGAGGGTTTTGGGGAAAACCCGTGGCGCAGCACTTGTACGGGGCGTAGGCCTCATTTTTGCCCTGCTTTTTTTGGGGGCACAATTCCTTGTCATTCGTTTTGGTCTAACCATCCTTGGGAAAATCCTTGACTATGTACTCGCAACCGGCCTCATTGGGCTAATAATTGTTTTTCAACCGGAACTTCGACGGGGATTACTGGTCATAGGCAGATATCCGCTACTTCAATGGTTTCAGCGGGAAAAGGAACACCCGGTGGCCGACCCTATTGCCGATGCATTGGAAGCCCTTTCACGGCAGGGTCTTGGAGCCCTCATTGCAATTGAGCGGGAAAATGGGTTGGATGCCTTTATGGAGACAGGTGTCCGACTAAATTCTGACCTTAGTGCCCCATTGTTGCGGGCAATTTTTTGCAAGCAAAGTCCGCTACACGATGGGGCGGTCATCCTCCGTTCCGGCCGAATAATTGCGGCCGCATGTCAGCTCCCGTTGGGACCTCCACCCGATGACAACCAGGCACACTTGGGAATGCGGCATAGGGCGGCTCTGAGTTTTAGCGATGAAACAGATGCTCTATTGTTGGTGGTTAGCGAGGAAACAGGAAAAATTTCAATTGCCCAATCGGGTCATCTCAAAGCCATCTCAAGGGAAAATGCTTCAAGGGCCATAGCGGAGGCACTAAAAGGAGGACCAGTGCCTTCAAATCACACCCAACATATACCCAAAAAAGATCCGGCTACAAAAGCCCACTCTGTTAACGATTTGAACCAGGTCATGAAAACAGGGGGGGAAAAACGCTGATGTTCGACCGCATTATTTCCGCCCTTCTGGCTTTGGGAATTGCTTCAATGATTTGGTTGCAAACCCGGAATCGGGATTTTGAAACCCTTTCCAGGGTTAAAATTCCTTTGGAGTTAACCCTCCCCAAAGACAAGGAAGGCGAATTTATCATAAGCCTTCGCTCCAAGCCGAATGTGGAAGCAAGTTTTCAGGCTTCCCCCAGGAGGATGCGTGAGGTTGAATCCCTACTCAAGCGTGATGACTTTAAAATTCGGGTGGAAATCCCAATTCCACCAGAGCGGCTTCAGGAAAATTCCTGGGAAGATCAATACACGATAGAGGCTGACTCCATGCCTTTGCTTCCTCCTGGAGTTGGTGTCACATTGGAGGATCGCAGTAACCGGATCTCGTATTTGGTTACAAGTATTATTGAAAGACAACTGCCTGTGCGTCTTGTAACCGACCTTGGAACAGCGCCTCCGGATCTGGTGCTTGACCCACCTTCAGTTATGGTCCGTGGACCCCGTGATGTCATCCAAAAGGCACTATTCATTCCCACACAGGCCGCACCTGTGGATTCAAGACCGGGATCTCCCCTTAGGTTTCCACCCCGCATTCCGATTGTGCAAGAAATAGAAGGAAAAAAAATAACTGTCTCCCCCTCCTCTGTGGGAATAAGGCAACCGGCCCGCCCCCAAAAAACATACGAAATTACCGATGTTCAAGTTTCCTTTCTTTGTCCTCCCAACCAGGGTCTTCGTCCAAGATTTATCAATGAAAGGGATGGCAAAATTTCGGTTCGGGTTCGGGGCCCCATTCAGGACCAACCTCCTGTCGTCTATGCTTTTGTCGATCTGACAAAATCGCGCTTTTTGGCCGGTTTGACCACTGAGCCAATCCAAATTCTTCCCCCACCCGAATTTCAACTTGAACAGGACGAGTTGAAAAAAGTAGGAATTGAATTGACTACGGATGCCGGAGTCAAATCCCCATCCGTCCCTATCAAGCCTTGACCAAAAAAAACATGACCAACATCAACACCCATACATTGCCAACCGGGACCACACTATTTGGTGCACGGGCAAAAGCAGCCTCCAAAAGCCTGGCGATTGCTTCAACGGGCACCAAGAACAGGTTCCTCGCCCATTATTCCGAACGGATCAAAAAAGCAACGAACCAAATT
>CAWUOD010000122.1:0-7732 GCA_963923115.1 uncultured Singulisphaera sp. | reverse complement strand
GCAAGGGGAAACGATATCTCCTGCCAAATGTCAGGCAATGTGTGCAGGGGCGAGCGGTAGGAGAACGCGGTCGGACAACGATCCGGATAAAGGGTCATCGAATAGGTTCGCCCATCCCCTCGAACACGGACACGAATGCTATCCCCGGGCAACAATCCCATCGATTTGGGTTTTGAACGAAACGAGGCGAAACCTCCCCCGTTTTCCAGGGATAGATTTCCGGCAAAAACCAAAGTTCCCTCCGGCGATGCGCGAAGGACTCCCAGAGAGTAGCCACCCATAACCCCATCAAGAACCGTATACCACTCTTGCGAAAAATTAGGCCTTTCAAAATCCGCCAAACTGCGAGCATTGCCATCACCCATAAACACCCCACCAGTAAATCCACAAATTAACCAACAAAAAATGACTCATCGGCAGGCTCATGGAGCGACAGATTCCACCATGTTACCCTGACACCATCAAACCCCTGGATTTTCCATGATTTTTTGATGGCAACCGCTCATTGGGGCCAATCCATCGCCATACCCCCCCCATGGAATTCTCTGGAAGATCATTACCGGGTTAAGGATTATGGCTTCCAAGGCCGATAATCCGAATTGAGTCATCAGAGAACATAGGTTTTCAATAAGTACCTGAAAATATGCGTGGCGCATTGGTAATTTTGGCAATCTGGGCTGCTGGCGGCGAAGCCATGGCTCAATCAACCAGCAGGATGGCCACAGTCGCTTTCCCAAATACCGAGGTACGCAGCGGGCCGAGTCTTGAACCCAAAATCTATCCAACAAACATTTTGCAGTATGGCCAACCGGTTGAAGTTCTGGACCTGAAAGAGGACTGGATTGCGATCAAGCCCCCCCACGGTTCATTTTCCTGGATCAATCGGGCAAAGGTCGATCCACTGGGAAACCAAAGCGTCAATTTTGTCGTTTCAGGACCAGCGGGAACAAAGGCCCCAACCCTCATAGGCTCTGCGGTCAATGGATCCCAAAGACCGACTGTGGAGGGTGTTTCCCTTCCCCGCGGCACCCAAGTCAGGGCGACCGGCTCCCCTCTCAAGGATGGGGATGGGGAATGGTTGCCCATAGAGCCTCCGGAAGGGGAAAAGCGGTGGGTAAAACGGGCAAGTCTGGCTGGCTTGCCTGCGGCCCCGGTGAGCCAACCGGCGGTCACCAACCCCAATCTCGTATCAGGCGGGACCAAATCCGCTGTCCCTGGTGTTTTGGCCTCGGGATCCTCCTCCCCGATGACTTCCAATCCGGCTAACCCCAATTTGGCGGCACCACCCCCGGCCCCGGTTTCCGGATTACCTCCCATTGCCCGATGGAATCAGGCAATTCAGGCGGAATCTTCGGGCCAACCGCTTGAGGCGCTCCGCATTTACACGGAAATGACCCAGGAATACGCCTCCACCAATCCTGATTGGGCCAGCGCGGCGGCGAATCGGGCTCAGGTCCTTCGCAATCAGGGGCAGGCTCAAACAGTACCGCTTGTGCCTAGTGGCCAGCTTGCCCCAAAAACTCCCGGAGCAACCGCCTCCATTGGCCCTTCCAATTGTGCCCCATACCCGGCGGCCCAACCCGGAATCCCGCTTGTTCCCGTTCCGTATGGCACATCGCCGCCTATTGCCCAGGGGATGGCGCCCCCCTCCGTCCCCGGCACCCTAACCGGAAGGGCCGGTCAACCGGGAATACCCAGACTACAGGGCTATTTGCGCCGGTCTGGTCAATCCATCAACAGAAAACCAATGTATACGCTCGAAACGGTTGAGGGACGCCCCATTACCTACATTTTGCCGACCACCAGCGTGTCGATAGACCCTTACATCGACCACAGGGTCGAGGTGATGGGAGGAACCTATTACTATCCGGATATGCGGGCCGAAGTCCTTTATGTCCAAACCATCAAGCTGTTGCCTCAATAAAACCTTTTCTTATCTTTTGCATTAAATATCTTTTTATAGTCTAATTTTTCCCTTCTGTTTTCTACCGCCATCTCGGTGATCCGGGCCAGCTCATAAGTTCAAATCCCATTCGCCAATGCCACAAGGCACTTGCATGGTTGCCCGTGAGGAATGTGCTGGCCAATTGGGAATACCCCATGGACCGCAGTGTTTCCACGCCCCGGGCCAGGAGGGCCGCCCCCAGGCCGCTATGCTGGATGTCCGGGTCGACAAAAATCCAGGTCAAATGGGGAAGGCCTCCGCCTATCGCCTCGAGGTCAACGGGCGGCGGCTCGTGCCAACGCCATGCTCCAGGCCCGTCGAGGTTTCCACCCGGAAGAAGCGTCACCATCACAGCACCCAAAGCGGTCCCTGAGGAATCCACTGCCACAACACTCGCGCGTGAAACAGGGCCCTCGGCTCCTCTCCAGGCGTCGGCCAACGCTTCCCGTGCGGCGGCAACGCGCTCCTGGTCGCCAAGTCCGGCGATTGGCTCAAGGGATGAAAACGCCCGAACAAACAAGGAAACCAGGTCCCCGGAATCACTCTCCCTCCAGGAACGGAAATCCACCCTTTTGCAGGGGCCGGGACATCGCCATCGGTTTAGCGCCAAAAGGGCATGGCCAAAGCGCGGCCGGGGTAGCAAATGAGCGAAAATGCCGTCAGGCTGGGCTTCAAAGCGCCAATTGGGGTGAAGGGGAACCCTGGCAAGGTCACAGGGTGAAATCCTGATGGTTCGGGGTATCATCCACTGGTCGCCCATGGTTTGTTCCGGGGGTTCCTGGGCCTTGAAATGTGCGGCCATGCGGCCTAACCTGTCCTAGGAAAGAGATAGGGACCGGAATGGGGATGCACCCATTCCCGGCGATTTTGTTTTCCGGGGCGAGTTGGCTCGTCCAATTACCTTCGACCCGGATTCCCCATTTGCCTCCCGGAGGCCATTTTTACCATGATGATCCAGGTCGATCGTCTGACCAAATTCTTCGGCCCAGTCCAGGCTCTTCGTGATGCCTCATTTTCCGTGGAGGCAAACGAAATCGTTGGCCTTTTGGGAAACAACGGGGCTGGCAAATCGACACTCATGCGAATCCTCACAACCTACCTCCCCGCCACAAGCGGGATCGCAAGGGTTGCGGGCTACGATGTCATGACCCAATCGATGGAAGTTCGACAAAGAATAGGCTATCTCCCCGAAAGCATCCCCCTCTATCCTGAAATGCGAGTGGAAGAATATCTCCAGTTCCGCGCCCGCCTCAAGGGTGTGGATCGGGCCATCCGTAATCGTCGGGTGGAAGAGTGCATGGACCGATGCCGGGTAGGCGAAGTTCGCCGTCGTCTTTTGGGAACACTATCCAAGGGGTATCGCCAACGGGTTGGCCTTTCCGATGCCCTTCTGGCCAATCCCCCGCTTCTGATACTTGATGAGCCCACCGATGGTCTTGACCCTGGCCAAAAGCAGGAAACGCTTTCTTTCCTCAGGGAACTGGGAAAAAGCCACACCATATTGTTCAGTTCCCACCTTCTCGCCGAAGTGGAAGAACTGGTTCAACGCGTGATTATCCTCCGACGCGGAAAGGTTGGTTTTGTCGCGAAAATGACGGAAATCGACACCGAACCCGTTGTCTATGTCGAGACCGTGGCCAGCTCTGGCGAAGCCCTCAGAAACCTGGTGGAAAAAGTCGAAGGCGTGATTCGCTGTGGCGTGACCAGCATCGGCGAACAGACCTTTTTGGCGGAAATTCGTGTGAAACCCGGAAGCGACCCCCGGGACAAATTGGCGGGGGGAATTGTCAACCAGGGGTGGGGTCTGAAAAGGCTCGAGCGTTCCCGCCGCAGTCTTCTTGACAAGTGGAACCAGATCAACAACCAGACGGATGAGTCTGCGGTCTAAAAGGCCCCACGACTCCGACAGGATCACAAAACCCTCAGGATCTCAGCGTATGTCCATCCAGACGACCCAAAACAGGCGCGGGCCATCTGAAATGGTGGCAGATGACTCAGGCTTTCCACGCCTTGTGGGAAGTGTTGGTCTTTTCCTTTCCATCTTTGGCCTTTTGACTATTGGCCTCTCGCTTTCCGGGCAAAATGTCAACATTTCTCCCACATGGGCTGGAGTGGCCCTGATCGCGGGGTTGGCCAGCCTTCTCTACCACACCTCCTTTGAAAAAGACCCACTTTTTCGTCGCCCCTATATGGTGGTTGGCCTGACCTTCATCCTTTGCGGGTTGGCGCTGGTTGCGCGACCACTTTTCCAAAATGAGGCTCCAGGCCTTTTGGCGGGCCACGCCGGAATGATTGCGGGAACCTTGTTCCTTCTCGCATTTTTGCGCCATGAAGATTCCGAAGGCCTGATTGGCCTTTGCCACATGACTCTTGGCGTTTCGGGTGGAATTCTCGCGCTGGTTGGAGTGCTTGGCGGGCAAATCAAACCCGACATGCTCCTCCCCCACTTTGCCCTTATGGGTTTGACCGGAACGATTATTTTGGCTGCCTATGCCGGAATCCTGGGCAATGAGAAACCCCTTGGATATGGTGCCGGGATGTTCCTTTTGGGGCTTGGCGGACTGGGGGTCCTGCTTGCCATTTTCCGGTCACTTGTCCCCCAACTCTATTTTTTCGCGGGATGGTCCGATGCCCGTCCCATGAGCTTTTGGGTCCCGGCCGGTTTCATCCTGACACTCCTGGGCGGCCTCCAGGTGATGGTGGCCCAATTCCTCAACAGTGAATCGAAACTGATGATTTTGACCCGGCGGGAGTTGGGAAGTTTCTTTTATTCGCCTATCGCATATTTCGTGCTTTTTGCGTTCGTGGGGGCCACCTGGTTTAGCTACTCCACTTTTCTTGAGGACATTGTCCCCTCAGGTCCCATGAGCCAACCGGCAGTCGAACCGATTGTCCGGTTTTATGTGATTAGCCTTTTTACTGTCCTTGTGGTCCTCTTTTCGGTGCCACTTTTAACCATGAGACTGATCAGCGAAGAAAAACGGACGGCAACCCTTGAGGTGCTGCTCACCGCCCCTGTCGATGAAACCACAGTCGTTTTGTCCAAATTCCTTGCCGGTTTCCTTACCTACCTCATGGTTTGGATTCCGTTTCTAACCTACCTCGTGGCGGTTCCCCTGTCGGGAGCCCCACCATTCGACTATCGCCCCATGCTTGCTTTCCTCATTGGCCTGGCGGCGACCGGAGCGGGTTTCATCGCCGTCGGTCTTTTCTTTTCCAGTCTGTCGAGCAATCAGATCGTTGCGGCGGCCCTAACCCTCACCTATATGATCGCGATGCTCCTCCCCTACATCATCCGATTCCAGCCCGCGATCGCGAATTCCCCCTGGAACACCGTGCTTCAACACATTTCGTTCCTGGATGTGTGGGCCAATAACCTCACGGGAAAATTGATCCCCAGGCAATTGGTTTTCCACATCTCGATGACCGTATTGGCCATTTTCGGCACGATCAAAGTGCTGGAAGCCCGCAAGTGGAAGTGAGTCCCACATGACACAGACACAAAATACCAACAGCCAATCGTTTAGCCTTTCCAACACCCCAGGCTGGATCAACACCCTCGGGGAATTTGGTCCCCGGTTGGGTCTTGCCCTGGTCTTTGGGGCGTTGGCTTTGGCGGTAATTCCTGTCGCGGCATTTTTGCAGACAAGATCAATCCAAAATCCCTGGTTTTTCTGGGGCTTCTTCCTTTCCGGATGGACCCTTTTTTGTGGCGTGCTTCATCTGGCGAACCTTGCGACGCTGAAAAGCTCCGACGCGGTGCGATTTCTGCTCGTTGCCTTGGGTGGCGGAATCGGGATCGGCACCACAATCCTGGGTATGGCCCTTCCGTTTTTGAGCTATTCGGAGGTCTTTGGTGGAGGCCTGGTGGAATGGCGAAAACACCCCCGGGAACTTTTGATCACCCTTTCCCTTCTGCTTGGTGGTATTTTTGTCGCTTTCCTCAGCCTGATAGCGGCAAAAGGGTCCGAACGGGAATCCGTCACCATGCGGCGCATCCTTTACGGCGCCAACACGCTTATCACTGCCCTCCTGCTTTTCGCGATCCTTGGACTTGTCAATGTCCTTAGTTTCGTCAATCTTGGGCGGTTCGATTTCTTCAACACCACCTTCGATTACACGGAATCGAGTCTTTACACCCTCAGCTCCGGCACCAAAGATCTCCTGCAAAGTCTTGAGGAACCGGTTCTTGTTTACATGATGATTCCCGAATCGACCCTGATCGGCGGGGAATCCAAGACACTTTTGGATAACTGCAAATCCGTCGCCCCCAAGGACAAATTTTCCTGGGAATCAGTCTCGAGGGACAGGGATCAGTCCGGGTTGAACAAACTCATCGAAAAATTCCAGATTCCCGACGCACTCGGGATGCTTGTGGTCTATGGAAGCGATGGAGGCAAACAACAGCACGATTTCATCGCCTACGACAAACTCTACAGCACCCCGCAAAGGTCGATGAACCCCGCCGAGGAGAGCGCGTCCAATTTTTCCTACCTGGGAGAGGACATGCTCCGAAAGAGCATTATCACCCTGAAAGAGGGGAAGAATGAAAGCAAAGTATATTTAACCTCGGGCAACGGCGAATTGTCCCTTGCGGACACCACGGGGAGCTCCGTCGATGGAATCGGGATGGTCGCCGAACAATTGAACAAGGCGAATTACAAAACCGAGGAACTCCCCTTCGATGCCAAACTCAAATCCATCCCAATCGATGCGGAGTTGGTGGTCATGGCCCGCCCCAAAACCGACCCGGCACCCGAGGCACTGAACGCCCTTCGGGAATATTTGACCCGGGAAGTGGGTGGCAAAAAGGGCAAGGCAATCATCCTTCTCGACACCGAAAAGACCCGCCAGGGATCCAAAATCACCTGGACACCCATGCCGAATCTCAAGGCGCTTTTGGCCGAATTCCAGGTTCAGGTCGGCGACAACCAACTTTTGAATGCCAGGTTGCGACCCGCCACAACCATCTTCGCCAAGGCAAACGAGACCTCCCGAAACAAGGTCGCCATGGCCTTCAACCAAAGCATGATCATCAACTTTGTGATGGAAAGCGCCCGAACAGTCAGCCCCATCCCCCAACAACCCGGCGCCCCCCAACCCAGGGGATTGCAGGTCGAGGATGTGATTCGGGTTCCGTCGGGACAACTTCGCATATTCACCGAAAACGATCCATCCATAGACCCCAGCGACCTCGTGCGCGACCTTTTGGGCAAACCCGAGGAGCTGGTCAAACGGCTTTCCCAACCCTTTTACTCCGTGGGGGTTTTCGTTTCGGATACGGGAACCGGGGTGGAAAACATACCCGGACACGAGCGTATGTCCACGGATGCCAAACCGCGCCTTGCGGTTTTTGGTGACGCGACATGGATCAGCAACAAGATGTTCAGCAGCCAATTTGGGGAGAACAATTACAACCTTTTCTACAGCACTCTTTCCTGGCTCAAGGACAGGCCTGATGTGGGCGAAAAGCCCAAGGGTTCGGAACGCAAAACCTACAAGTTGACCATGACACCCGACTCTCCGGAATTTGCCCGGCTCAAATGGATGCCTCTTTGGCTGATGCTTGCATCGGTGGGCATTTTGGGCGGGGCCGTCTGGGTTGTGCGCAGACGATAAAACCCAACGCGGGAGAAATACACCATGAACTTCAAGACCACATACATCCTTGCCGGAATCCTCGCCGCCATCCTTCTCCTCTTGGGTACCGCGGTGTTCCTTGGACCGGAAAACCCGGGGGGCTGTCTCTTATACACATCTCCGAGCCCACGAGACCAGAGAGGATCT